>CANNDP010000043.1 GCA_947503395.1 Actinomycetota bacterium | reverse complement strand
ATCTTCCGCACTAGAGAGTTTGAACAGATGGAGATGGAGTTCTTTGTCGCCCCAGGAAGTGATGAAGAGTGGCATCAAAAATGGATTGATACCAGACTTGCTTGGTATGTTGATTTAGGAATTAATCCGCAGCGCCTTCGTCTCTTTGAACATCCGAAAGAGAAACTCTCCCATTACTCAAAGAGAACTGTGGATATTGAATATAACTTTGAATTTGCTGGAACCCAATGGGGAGAGCTTGAGGGAATTGCCAATCGAACCAACTTTGATCTAAAGGCCCACTCTGAAAAGTCAGGTAAAGATCTCTCTTTCTTTGACCAAGAGAAGAATGAGCGCTGGTTTCCCTATGTTATTGAGCCTGCAGCAGGCGTTGATCGCTGCGCCCTTACCTTCTTAATGGATGCCTATAGCGAAGATGAGGCGCCTAATTCCAAGGGGGAAATGGAAAAAAGAGTTGTTCTCCGTCTTGATTATCGACTAGCACCAGTAAAGGTTGCAGTTCTTCCGCTATCTAGAAATGCAGATCTCTCACCTAAGGCAAGAGATTTAGCTGCAGCGCTTCGCAAGAACTGGAGCGTTGACTTTGATGATGCTGGAGCAATTGGCCGGAGATATCGCAGACAAGATGAGATCGGTACTCCTTATGCAATTACTGTTGACTTTGATACTTTAAATGACAACGCGGTAACAATTAGAGAGCGTGATTCCATGAAGCAGGAGCGAATCAGTATTGATCAGGTTGAGGCATGGTTAGCCCCACGGCTACTGGGCTGCTAGATCTAAAGCCGCTTCATCTTCCAATTCGTGGTGGCGGTTTAGATTTAACTGCGCCAGTTGTTCTTGCTCCAATGGCTGGCATTACCAATGCTGCTTTTAGATTGCTCTGCCGGGAACAAGGCGCTGCGCTTTTTGTCTCAGAGATGGTTACCGCAAGAGCCTTAATTGAAGGTAATGATGAAACTTTAAGAATGATTACGCCAGGAGTTGGTGAGCATCCTCGCTCTATTCAGCTCTATGCCACAACTGCAGAGGATTTATCACGAGCAGTTGAGATCTTAGGAAGTAGAGATTTAGCAGATCACATCGATCTAAATTTTGGTTGCCCAGTTCCAAAAGTAACTCGAAAAGGGGGAGGCTCAGCTCTTCCTTATAAGAGGCGTCTCTTTGCATCTTTAGTTGAAGCTGCAGTAAAGGGCGCTAGCAAATATCAGATTCCAGTAACAGTTAAGATGCGAGTTGGAATTGATAGTCAGTATGAGACTTATTTAGATGCTGGGAAAATAGCCGCAGATCTGGGAGTTGCTTGGGTGGCACTTCATGCCAGAACTGCCGCGCAGCTCTATGAAGGAAAATCTGATTGGAGCAAGATTAAGAACCTAGTTGAACACCTTGCTCCAACTGGCATTCCAGTGCTTGGAAATGGCGATATCTGGTCAGGCTCTGATGCGATAGAAATGGTGAAAACAACTGGGTGCGCAGGCGTTGTAGTGGGCAGAGGGTGTCTGGGACGGCCATGGTTATTTGCAGATTTAGTTGCAGCCTTTAATGGCCAAGAGATAAGAGCTCTTCCAACTCTATTTCAGGTTAGAGAAATTATCTATCGCCATGCAGAGCTTCTTACTCAGTATTTCTCAAGTGAGGATAGAGCCTGTAGGGATTTAAGAAAGCATATGGCTTGGTATTTGAAGGGCTTTAGAGTTGAAAGAGAGCTTCGAGCAAAATTTGGAATGGTTTCATCACTTCTTGAACTTCGCCAACTTTTAGATCAATTAGTTGATCAACCATATCCAGTTGCAATTGGTGATGCGCCGCGAGGACGAACCAGCCATGGCCGCGCTGTGAGTCTGCCTGATGGCTGGCTCAATGATCCAGAAGAATTAGTTGCAGTAGATGGGCAAGATTCTGGATCTGGCGGCTGATGTTCTTATTTAAATTTGCTTGGAAGTTTATTAGCTTTCTACTTCTAGTTGCCTTAGTTATTCCACTTTGGGCAATTGGAAAGACTTGGTATACCGCGCAGAATGAAACCATTAGAAAAGCAGATGCGATAGTTGTCATGGGGGCCGCGCAATTAGATGGAAGACCTGGTGAAGTTTTAGAGGCAAGGCTAAAGGAGAGCCTTCGAATCTATGAGAAGGGATTTGGTACAGAGATCTACACCTTAGGTGCGGGAGCGCCAGGAGATCGATTTACAGAAGCAGCAGCATCAAGAAGTTATTTGATTTCTAAAGGAGTGAGAGCAAAGAGTATTACAGCAGTTGCCAAGGGCCGTGATACTTATCGAAGCATCGAAGCCCTATCAAAAGCTGATGGCATAAAAAGAATTAAAGAGATAATTATTGTTACCGATCCTTATCACTGCTTAAGATCAATGACGATGGCTAATGATTTTGGATTTAACGCTACCTGCTCACCAACAAGGGTTGGCATCGCTAGCTTGGAAGAGGCTGGATTTCGCTACTTATTGCGAGAGAGCGGGGCCTATCTTGCATATCTAACCCTTGGGCGCCGTGGCATACATATCAGCGACCACGTAGCCTAAGCACCTTATGGCCCTTCATCCTGCAAACGAGCATCTTGGTTATAGCGAGCTGGATCGCGAAAGATTTCTCGATGAACCAGCAAAGCGCAAGGGGCGCACCGAATTTGCCAGAGATCGCGCCAGAATTATTCATTCATTTGCTCTAAGGCGTCTTGCTGCAAAGACTCAAGTAGCAGTTCCTTGGGCAAGTGATTTTCCAAGGACGAGACTTTCTCACTCACTTGAGTGTGCGCAAGTTGGTAGAGAAATTGGCGCAGCACTTGGCGCAGATCCTGACCTTTTAGAAAGCGCTTGCCTTGCTCATGATCTAGGACATCCTCCCTTTGGGCATAACGGCGAGAAAGCACTTGCAAAGATTGCTAAAGATATCGGCGGTTTTGAAGGTAATGCGCAGAGCTTTAGGTTATTAACTCGAATTGAAGCAAAGACCGTTGATCAAAATGGATTCTCTGTTGGCTTAAATCTAACTCGAGCAACCCTTGATGCGGCAACAAAATATCCTTGGAGCAGCAAAGAAAATCCAGAAAAGTTTGGCGTTTATCAAGATGACCTAGAGATATTTAATTGGGTTAGACAGGAATCTCTAGAATCAAGAACATGCATGGAAGCCCAGATTATGGATTGGTCCGATGATGTGGCCTATAGCGTTCATGATCTAGAAGATGGCCTAGTTACTGGACAGATTGATATTTCAAAGTTGAATGACGATCTAGAGCATCTCTATCAGACTGCAATTAGAGATTATCTACCTGATTTGAGTGAGCAAGAGGCTAAATCTGCTCTTAACTCTTTGCATAATCTCTCATGCTGGCCAAAGGAATTTGATAGAAGCCATAGACACCTTGCTCAGTTAAAGGATCTGACCAGTCAATTAATAGGTCGCTTCGCTCTCTTTGCAGAGCGAGCCACAAGAGAGAGATATGGCGAGGGGAATTTAACTCGCTATCAAGCAAACCTGATTGTTCCTCGTGAGGTAAGAATTGAGGTAGCGCTGCTTAAATCAATGGCGGGTTACTACATAATCGGCGCAGAAGTATCCAAGGAGCGTTATGCAAGACAAGAAGAGGTAATTATTGAATTAGTTGAGGCTGTCAGCCGCCTTGCCCCAGCAAGTCTTGAGAGTTTCTTCCTCCAGCAATGGCAGGTTGCAGATAGCGCTGAAGCAAAAATGCGCGTAGTAATCGATCAGGTAGCTTCATTAACAGATATGGGTGCATACGCACTCCATGAGAAATTGATTGGGGCTTAGGATTACAGCTATGTCTGGACGAATTCGCGATACCGATGTGAGCTATGTTCGCGATCATTCACCAATTGATGAAGTTGTGGGTGATTATGTCCAACTAAAGAGCGCTGGTGGGGGACAGAAGAAAGGGTTATGTCCATTCCATGATGAGAAGAGCCCGTCATTTCATGTAACTCCTGCTCGCGGATATTTTCATTGCTTTGGCTGCCAAGAGGGCGGAGATGTAATTGCTTTTGTGATGAAAATTGATCATTTGAGTTTCACTGAAACTATTGAAAGATTAGCTTCAAGAATTGGTTATCAATTAACTTATGAACAAAGCAGTGGCGGGCCAAAGGCTCCGACAGTTCAGCGCTCCAGACTTCTTGAAGCAAATAGCCAAGCATCACTTTTTTATCAAGAGCAACTACAACTTCCTACCGCAAGCCATGCCAGAGAGCTACTAATTAAACGTGGCTTTGATAAAACTGCTAGCCAATCATTTGAAATTGGCTACGCCCCTGATCAATGGGATGCGTTAAGTAAATTCTTACTTGGAAAAGGTTTTAGTGCAGAGGAACTTCTGCTAGCTGGATTAACAAAAGAGGGAACCAAAGGAGCTATTGATCGCTTTAGAAATCGCTTGATTTGGCCGATTAGAGATATCTCTGGTGATTTAGTTGGTTTTGGCGCTAGGAAATTAGCAAGTGATGAAGAAGATACTGGGCCGAAGTATCTAAATACCCCTGAGACTTCGATCTATAAAAAGAGCCAAGTTCTCTATGGTCTTGATAAGGCGAAGAAGGAGATAGCAAAGAAGCGCCAGGTAGTAATAGTTGAGGGCTATACCGATGTAATGGCAGCGCACTTAGCAGGAATACCAACCGCCGTTGCAACTTGTGGAACTGCCTTTGGTGATGAGCATATAAGGATATTGCGAAGGCTATTGATGGATGATGATGCATTCCGCGGCGAGGTGATCTTTACATTTGATGGCGATGCTGCAGGACAGAAAGCAGCGCTTCGTGCTTTTGGCGATGATCAGAAATTTGTTACTCAAACCTTTGTCGCAGTTGAGCCAAGTGGTTTAGATCCATCTGATTTAAGGCAAGAGATGGGAGATGCTGCTCTTCGCGATCTGATTGCAAGGCGGGTCCCTCTTTTTGAGTTTGCAATCAAGAGCTCAATAAAGCAATTTGATTTAGGCAATGCTGATGGCAGGGTGCAAGCGCTAAATGCAGCTGCGCCACTTATTGGAAAGATTCGAGATGCCTCGCTAAGGCCAGAGTATGCAAGATCACTTGCGGGCTGGCTTGGAATGGAAGTTGAAGTTGTCATGGCAGCAGTTAAGAAAAATACTTCAACAAAGCCGGCAAGTAATGATGCTGCTGTAGCTGGCGAACAATGGCGGCCAGATCCAAGTGAGCCAAGATTAATTCTTGAGCGAGAAGTTTTAAAGGTTCGCTTGCAGATGCCAGCGCTAGTTAGAAATTGGCCAGAGTTAGAAAAGAATGCCTTCTCGCACCCTGCCTATATCAAGCTAAGAGAATTCATTGATACCCAAGAGGACTTAATGGCAGTTAATCTAGAAGCGACAGATTCTGATGAACTTAAGTCATTCATTACTGAGTTAATGGTTGAGCCGATACGCACCGATGGTGAAATCTCGGATCGCTATGTTTCAAGTATCACTGCAAGATTAAACGAGGTAGCACTTGCCAGATCTATCGCTGAAGTTAAATCAAGTCTCCAGCGATTAAATCCACTTGAGAGTGAAAGTGAATACAATCAGATGTTTTCAAGGTTAGTTGAGATGGAGGCAAAGAGGCGGGCCCAGCGAGAATTGGCGCTTGGGGAGTCTCTGACCTAGATTTAGCCGCTGAACGATCCCTGATAGCTCAATTGGCAGAGCAGCCGGCTGTTAACCGGCAGGTTCTTGGTTCGAGTCCAAGTCAGGGAGCTTTTCATTTAGACTCTTCCCTATGGCAATGGTCCGTATTCGTGTAGCTCTTCCTGATCGCCCAGGATCTTTAGGCGCTGTGGCATCTGCAATTGGTTTTGCTGGTGGAGATATTCGCGGCCTAGTTGTTCTCTCATCTGAAGGTGGGCGAGGGATAGATGACATCACAGTGGCTTTTCCAGGAAGTGATCCCCAAGATTTAGTAAATGTATTAAGCGCAATTGGCGGCGTTGAAGTCATCTCAGTAACGCCGGTCGTTTAAGAAATAACTTTAGCTCCATCACTTGGTAGCGAATCAAAAAATCTAGGCGCTTTAAATCCACTTTGCGCAAAAGCTTTCTCTATTGCTAGAGAAATTGCTCCTGCATCACCTTCATTAATTAGCGCAATAGCGCTTCCGCCAAAACCGCCGCCAACCATTCTTGCCCCAAGGGCTCCAGAGCTAAGCGCGGTATTAACGGCTAGATCTAATTCAGGGCATGAGACTTCATAATCATCTCGAAGCGAGTTATGAGATTGATTTAATAATTGGCCAAGTGCTTTAAAGTCTCCTGATTCAAGGGCCTTTACTGCACCTAATACTCGGGCCATCTCACTTACGCCATGTCGCGCTCGTTTAAATTGAATATCACTTAACTTTGATTTATGGGCTAGCAGGCTCTCCATACCTAATTGGCGCAGGGAGGCAATTGAAAAGATTTTTGCCACCTCCTCGCAGCTCTCTCGCCTCTTGGCATAGCCACCATCAGTTAGGGCGTGGTGGGCCTGGGTATCAATTATCAAAAGCCTTAGAGATTTTGAAGCAAAATCAATTTTGATATGCCGAGTTGATAGATCCTGGCAATCAAGTAGTAGTCCATAACCAGCTCTTGCCATTAGCGAAATTGATTGATCCATAATTCCGCAAGGCACACCGACATACTCATTTTCTGCTCTCTGGGTGAGGCGAGCCAATTCAACTAGAGTTTTTTCTAGGTGGAATAGATGGTTTAGTGCGGTAGCAAGTGAGCACTCAAGGGCAGCTGAAGAAGATAATCCAGCGCCAAGTGGGACTTTTCCATTAATATAGATATCAAGGCCAGAATCTATTTCCATCGCCCAGATCACGCCATAGATATATCTAGACCAGGCAGATCCATCTTTTGCGGCGATTGCTTCTAAAGTGCTTTCAATCATTTCATTCTTTTTCTGCGCTGAAATGATTCTTATCTTTCTATCATCTCTTTTGGAAACAGCGCACATAGTTACTGCATCGATAGCGAAGGGGAGAACAAAACCCCCACTGTAATCAACATGCTCGCCAATCAAGTTCACTCGCCCTGGAGCGCTTGCTACTACTGCAGGGGGATAGCCAAAGCCTTTAGTGAATAACTCTCTTATATCCACTTTATTTTAAAGCGCCACATCGCGCAGCTGCGCCGCAGATTGCTCTGGCTTTAGATCCATCATAAATGCACCAAATGCAGATTCAGATCCTGCCAAATACTTTAACTTTCCTGGAGCTCGTCTTACTGAGGCTATCTGCCAATGCAGACGCGTTACATCACGACCAACTCTTACTGGCGCTTGATGCCAGGAGGCGATGTAGGGCATTGTTACGCCAAATACTCCATCAAGTCTAAGTAAAACTTCTTTAGCAAGAGGAGCAAACGCATCTGATGCAGCTTCATCCAGAGCTATAAAATCAGGAACACTTCTTCTTGGCGCAAGATGAATTTCAAAGGGATATCTCGAGGCATATGGAACATAGGCAACCCATTCCTCATTTTGAGCAACTATGCGCACTTTATCTGAAAGCTCTCTAGCTAAAATATCCTCAAGAAGAATATTTCCAGTTTTTTTCTTATGTGCATTTGCTACTGCTAGCGCTCTCTCTGCTTTTGGAGGTAGATAGGAGTAGGCATAAATCTGACCATGAGGATGATTAAGAGTTACTCCAACTTCCTCCCCTCGATTTTCAAAGGCAGCTATATATTCAATATAGGAAAGCTCAGAGAGCTCTGCAGTTCGATCACGCCAAGCCTCAAGAACAGTTCTTATCTGGCGGTGTGAAAGATCTTTGAAAGAGGCTTCATAATCCGATGTAAAACAGATAACTTCACATTTGCCTGCGGAAGCAATTGCTGGGCTCGAAAAGTCTGGATTATCTATTGCCTCAAAACTTGATCTGGGAGCAGCAAGTGATGGAGAGCGGTTATCAAAGACAACCACTTCATAATCACTTTCTGGAATTTCGGTAAGTG
>CANNDP010000042.1 GCA_947503395.1 Actinomycetota bacterium | reverse complement strand
AAGTTTCGTAGCTATGATGTTCGGACCAATGAATATGCCCTCAAAGAGGCAAAAGTGCGCAAAAATAGGGAAAATATTTAAAATATTTTTATCCCCCTACCCTTAAGTAACAAGGTCTTGAAAAGCCTTTTTTTCTTCAGTTTTGCGAAAATCGCGATATTCACGCATAAAAAGTGAGTAAAAAGAGGGATAAAAATTGCGCGATACACACATTTTTTAGAAAAAGTAATCCGACACGCACCCAATTTATTTTCCCCAAATAGTGGAAACTTTGGCCAATAAGTGTCACGATTTGCCTGCAACAGGTTCGGTGACGGATCGAACCATTCTGAAAGGAACACTACGTGGCTGCAAAGCGTCGTAAGAAAGCTGCTGCTAAGAAGGCAGCACCAAAGCGTCGTCGTAAGAAGGCTGCTGCAAAGGCTGCCCCAAAGCGTCGTCGTCGTAAGAAAGCTGCTGCTAAGAAGGCAGCTCCAAAGCGTCGTCGTAAGAAGGCTGCTGCAAAGGCTGCCCCAAAGCGTCGTCGTCGTAAGAAAGCTGCTAAGTAAGCACGCTTTAGATTTACGGAAAAAGCCCGGCTGCATATGCGCCGGGCTTTTCTCTTTGCCTAACAACTCATCGCGCAAAACTTTGAAAGAATACTCAAATGGACAGTCCTAGCTCTCGCCCCCGCCTCTGGCGCTGGATTATTGGAACCCTATTTATCGTAACCACCTGGCAAGTATTGGGCCTGGGCTTAACCTTCTTACTGGCCTCCTACTTCGACCTTAATGTTGAGCTGCTCTTTTCAACAGCTGATGAGGATATCTCCGCAATTAGGGCCCTGCCAGCTTGGAGTAGCGCAGCAACTGTTTTGATCTCGTTTCTGCCATTACTTCTTGCAACGCTTCTGGCCTATCGCATCTTTTTGAAGAAGGATTTAAAGAGCCTCTTTACCTCCCGCCATAAATACTCATATAAGAGAACTTGGATTGGCTTTGCATCCCTTGCACTGATTTCAATTGCTTTTGGCTCACTTGATTTAATCCTTAATTGGGATTCCTACACTTTTAGTTTTAAAGCTTCAGCTTTTCTGCCCTACCTACTAATTGCTCTTACTCTCCTACCGATTCAAACAACAGCAGAGGAGCTCTTCTTTAGAGGCTGGATTCAGCGCTGGCTTGATAATGGAAAGAAGAAGCAATGGAGTATCTCAATTCTTAGCGGCGCTATCTTCTCTCTTCCTCATCTTGCAAACCCTGAAGTAGCGGGCAACGAACTCCTCTTTCCAATCATTAGCTATGGAGCAACAGGATTTATGTTGGCCTGGGTGACTTATCGAGATCAGAGCCTGGAGCTAGCGATCGGTGCGCACTTTGCCAATAACTTACTGGCAGCGCTTCTAGTATCGAGCCAAGATTCAGCCCTTCCTTCAGTTAGCCTGCTTACCGTGCCAGAGGTTGCCTGGGGGCCAGCTGCTCTCTTTTCAGTGATTATGGTTCCTATTTTTATCTGGCTAACCAATAGATGGGGCGCTAAGGCTTATTAGAGGCTCTGCGCCTTTGTTTCATCTCGATGCTTGCGAAGATAGGTCATAAAGGGAGTTCCCCCTGTACCAACAGCTGAAGGGTTTCCTGGGGCCTTCTGGGCCTGGGCATGAATATATTGCCCGGCATATTCAAGATGCATCGCTCTAAAATCTGCAACTAGCTCAACAGATTGATTAAAGAGCTCTGTTGTTGAGGCGCGATTGACCTTCTTAACAAACTCCCGCACCGATGGACCTGCCTCAACAGCTTCAATAAATGCCACATGCTTGGGAGGCATATATTCGCGCATCTCCATTAAATACTCTCGTAGCTCATCTCTTTCATGTTCAATTCCTAGAACTCCATCAAGTGCTGGAACGATCGCGCTCTGGGCGCCAGTCTCTCCTCGATAGGTCATTCCCTTGCCCCCTAGGGCCTCTACGCCTTCATAAACAACACCATTAGGAAGAGCTGGGTTATTGCGCCAGCCAAAGATATATGGCCTGACCCTATGGAAATAAACATATGGATCACACTTCTCTGGCATTCTGGCAAGGACGTCATACATGCTCTTGATGCCATCTCGCAGTTGAGTAAGAGCGATATCTAGTGCGTCGCTGTCATTGGCGACAACTGCCTTCTGGGCTAGTTCAATGGCATGAAGCGCGATTCCAGCCTTCTTCTCAATATCAATGTGAATAAGAATGAACCACTCTTCATCTTGTCCCCCAAGGAAGCATTGCAGGAGGGCGATATTTCCACATTCAATTTCCTTTTTTGGATCGAGGCGATACCAATTATCAATTGAGTATGAGACATAACTAAGAATTGGCGGGCGACCAACTTTGACCCCTAGCTCATACCAAGGCTTTGCTAAAACTGATGGAATCACATGGGCTGCATCGTTTTCTGACCATTGATAGGCCATCCCGATATAGGAAAGTGCGAGCATGGCTCGTCTGACTTCGCCTTCACTTGCTAGCGCATCCATTTTGAATGGTGGCAGTGATTGAACTCGGGATCTAAAATCTGAACCCATTAAATACTTTGGCAGATTCCGTGCCATCTCATCCCAAGCACCGTTTGCAGCAGAGAGTGATGTGACTGGATCACGGTGTTGCATATAGCCAAATTCTTTAGAGATGCCAAAGTCCTCTAGAGAAACTGGCTGAGTCATAACTATTTCTTGCCGGCTAGACGGGCTTCGCGTCTCTTCCTCTGCTCTGCAGGATCTGGCACAGGAACTGCGGCGATAAGGCGCTGAGTGTAGGGATCTTTAGCGCTATTGAGAATCTGATCTCGCTCGCCCTCTTCAACCAAGATTCCATTTTGCATAACTGCAATTCGGTGAGCCAAGATGTCAACAACTGCTAAATCATGGCTGATGAAGAGGCAGGCAAACTTCAATTTATCTTGCAGATCAAGCAAGAGGTCAAGGAAGCGTGCTTGTACTGAAACATCAAGTGCTGAGGTTGGTTCATCTGCAATTAATAGATCTGGGGTGAGAGCAAGAGCTCTTGCAATTCCAACTCGCTGCCTCTGGCCACCCGATAGCTCGTGAGGGAAGCGATTTCGATAAGAGCGAGGAAGCTCAACCTGCTCAAGTAGATCCTCAACCTTCTTATTTAGCTCATCGCCTTTAGCTAGTTTGGCTAGGAATAATGGCTCACCAATTGATTCACCGATTGGAAGACGTGGGTTTAACGATGATGCCGGATCTTGAAAGACGATTCCAGTGTGGCGCCGGATAGTGAAGAGCTCTTTCTGTGAGGCCTTACTAATATCTTTGCCAACGATCTCGAGACTTCCTGACTTGATTGGAAGCAAGCCAATAGCCGCTTTTCCAACTGTGGTCTTTCCAGAGCCTGATTCGCCTACTAGGCCGACGATTTCTCCAGGGAAAATATCCAATGAAAAGTCTTTAACCGCAGTAAAGGCGGGAATTCTTCCTCGTTTTGGATATTCAATAGTGACATTACGCATCTTAAGTACTGGCTCGGCATCTCTTGCCACTTTAAGAACACGCTTTCTAGAGGAGCCTAGCTTTGGAACTGCAGCTAATAGCTCAGTTGTATAGGGATGCTTTGGGCGATTAAAGATTTGATCAGAGCTGCCATGCTCAACAGTTAAGCCATCTTTCATAACCAAAATCTCATCTGCCATATCAGCAACAACGCCCATATCATGGGTGATAAGAAGGATTGCTGAGTTAAGTCGATCTTTAAGGCTTCGCATCAAATCCAAGATTTCTGCTTGGATTGTCACATCAAGTGCGGTGGTTGGCTCATCTGCCACCAAAAGACCTGGATCACAGGCAAGTGCTTGAGCAATCATTGCTCTCTGGCGCTGACCACCTGATAGTTGGTGAGGATATTTATCAAATGATTGCTCTGGACTTGGGATTTCAACCATAGTCAGAAGCTCGACGGCGCGAGTACGAGCCTGCTTTGGCCCCATATCAAAGTGATTTCTTAAGGTTTCAACAATTTGGAAACCAATGGTGTAGACCGGATTTAGCGCAGTCATCGGCTCTTGGAAAATATAGGCAACTTCCTTGCCGCGGAATTTGCGAAGCGTTGAACTCTTCACATTGATCATATCCACATCTTTAATTAGGACCTGTCCGCTTCGTCTTGCATTTGATGCAAGGAGATCCATTAGACCAAGGGCAGTTGTTGATTTACCAGAACCTGACTCACCAACGATGGCTAGGACTTTGCCCGGGTGGAGCTCGAAGTTCATCTTGATCGCTGCTGGATACCAAAGGCCATCGACCCAGAAATCGACCGAGAAATCTTTAACCTTTAGGATTGGCTCACTCATGGCTAACTCTCCATTCAGCGCTCTGGTTAACAACGGTGGAAATCTGATTATTTTCCGTGCCCAAGGCTCGCGAGTTTACAGTAGTTTGGGATATCTCTTCTGTCTTGGGATGCTGATTACTACAGTCCTTGAATCCAAATACAGCAGCGCTGAAAATTTCGCCTTTTGCGCTCTTATCCTCTTGATTGCTACCTCGGTCTACCTGGGAATTCAAAGACCTGCTCTGGTCTTTACCGACCTTGGACTGGCAGTTAGAAACCCCTTCACCACCACAATCCTTGATTGGAGGCAGGTTAGTGATCTTGATACTAAATTTGTTCTCAACATAAAAAGTGATCTTGGAATCATTAAATGCTGGGCTGCTGCTGGACCCTCTAGATCTCAGCACCGAGCTATTCATCCCAGTGAACTCAAAGGATTTCATCAACAAGGTAGCGGAATTAAAGCTGCTGACTCGCCTCGATCCGATTCTGGAGCTGCGGCTCAAATTGCTCGCCGCTACATCCAGGAGCGCGGAAGTTTTAAAGGAAGTATCGCTAGTGAAATTAAAGTTAATAATCTGGCTAAATTCCTCTATATAGCTCTTGGAATTACTGTAATTATTTCGCATTTGATCGCCTACGCCTGATTTCTTGCAATAGCTCTGGCGTTCTGTTTTTCCTTCTTTGTAATCTTGCGCTTCTGCCTTGGATCAAAGGCATCTCTTAGCCCATCACCAATGAAGTTAATACTTAAGGCAATACTTACAATGAAGAATCCTGGATACCAGAATAGGAATGGCCTGGTTGTAAAAGCATCCTGATATTGATTAATTAATAGCCCAAGGGAAACATCAGGTGGTACAACTCCAAAGCCAAGGTAGGAAAGGGCGGTCTCTAGCAAGATTGCGCCGGAGAGTAGCAAGGTAACTGAAACGATGATTACACCAACGGCATTTGGAAGAATGTGCTTGAAGATAATTCTTCTAGTCGATGCTCCAGCAACTCGCGCCGCATCGACAAACTCTCGCTCACGAAGGGTTAAAAACTCGCCACGAACCAGACGCGATAGCCCCGTCCAGGCAAAGAGACCCAAATAAACCGCAAGAATGATTGCGCCAAGATTTCCAAATTTTGCACCGATCACTGATCCCACGATAACTGCTGGAATTGTGATGATGAAGTCGGTGAAACGCATAAGAACGTTATCAACGACGCCTCGGTAGTAGCCAGCAACAGCGCCAACAACAGTTCCGATAATCGCTGCAAAGAATCCAATAATGAACATAACTTGAATCGAGCGCTGTGTGCCCTTCATTACCAGCGAGAAGTAATCCCGGCCAATGTCATCCTGACCAAATGGATGCTCGCCAAGACCAATTCCCGCTCCCCCTAAAAACTTTGGAACAAGTGAAATTGTTGGACAGCCAATGGTGTCATTAGGGCAATCGCCAAATCGAAGATCTGGCAGATCATCTGGAGACCACTTCCACCAACCCTTAGTCTTTATTGGACCAAAGTTTGCATCAACTGCGGAAAATACAAAGACAATGATGAATGTTAAGAAGATGAGTGAGGCTACTGCAGCCTTATGCTTAAAGAAACGACGACGAATAATCTGCCATTGCGTCAATCCTTCAACTTCCTTATTGGCAATAGCATTCTCGCCAGATTCAATGGTTAACTCTTCAAGAGCCTGCTCTTTACTCTTTCTTCTAATTTTCACTTTCCACTCCCAACACGAATTCTTGGGTCAAGGGCTGAGTAGAGAAGGTCTGCAATTAAGTTCGCCATGACAGCTAGTGTTGCAGTAATAAAGAAAACACCCATAAGAAGATTTAAATCTTGGCTAGTAATTGCTCGATTAAAGAGCGTTCCCATGCCATACCAACCAAAGACGCGCTCAGTGATAATTGCGCCACCAACAATTCCAGCAAAATCAACCACCATAATTGTGGTTAATGGAATCAAAGTATTGCGGAAGGCATGACGCATAATCACAGTTCGCTCATTTAAACCTTTAGCGCGAGCAGTTCTGATGTAATCCTGATTTAGCACCTCAAGCAGGGTTCCTCTTGAATAGCGGATATATCCAGCAAATGAAATCAAAGTAAGGGCGATAGTTGGCAAGAATAAGTGAACCAAAATATCTAGGGTTGAAATCCAGAACTCATTTGGAGTCAATAGCTCCTTTGCTTGGCCCAGAGTTGGAATCGGCCTAAAGCTCACCGATCCCTCTTCCATATATGGCTTCCAGGTCTGCATGAACTTATCAACAATAATTAAATGCCCAGAGAGCAGAGCAGTAATAATTGTAGTTCTAACAACTGGCCCACGATCTATTCGAGCAAATCCAAGAGCTACCGCCACTGCAACGATAATTGTGATTAACGCATATCTAAGTAGCTGCGGAATTGATGATGAAGAATTAAGCGAGTTTGAAACCACAAAATAAGAGATAACAGTTAGTGGAGCCATTGTTAGTGAGGCATAGAGCGCTGCCTTATTGCCAAATCCCGTGCTCAGGTAGGTAATTCCAAATGCAATACCAACAGCAAGCAGGCCAATTAATACTGGGCCAAGTGCTGGATCTGTTAACCAATTTGCTTCATCAACGAAGGTGAGGAATGCAAAAGTTGCCACAAAGACAATTGCGAATACCTTCCAAAAGTTTCCACGCTTTGAACCAAGCAGAGAGGCCCAGAAAATAGAGCCAACTAGCCCAATTCCGATTTTCCATGAGGTAGTTATCTGAGGATCAGATAAGAAAGTATTGAACTGAATTGCTAAGTACTGCTTTAGAAGAACTGCGACCCAGAAAATAGGGAGTGAGAAGAGAAGGAATGCAAAGAATGTCATCGAATAATCAAAACGAGAATATTGACGAAGAGCAGTAACGATACCTAAGGCAATACCAACGATGATTGCAAATATAGTTGCGAAAATAACTAGTCGAATAGTGATTGGCATTGCAGTTGCAATTTCGCCCGATACTGGAAGACGAAGACGAGTTAGTCCCAGATCTAGATTGCCGGTGAAAATTCCTAGTACGCCGCGTAGCCAGATGAAATATCTAAGTGGGGGCGGCACATCGAGTCTTAAAAACTCTTCTAACTCTCTAATTTGAGCTTGAATCTCGGGATCATCGCTGAAGCGAAGCTCACCTATTGGATCTCCTGCAATTGCTGCAAGGTTATAGAGGATAAAGCTTGAGCCAAAAAGGATAAGGAAAAGGACGCCGATTCTTCGAGCGATGAAAGCTAGCACGGCAATCTCCTTACCTACCTGGGGGCTACTAGAGCCTACGAATATTACTCAATTAATCAAAAAATAAAGCCTGTGGGCCTTAGGAAATTTCTTTAAAAATCCCTAAGGCCCTACAAGCCTTCAAAGTTGAGCGATTAGCTCTACTTCTTTTTTAGTACTTCCAATCCCAGAAGTTCCATTCCTTCACAGGAGAGAGTGAGCTGACCTTAACGCCCTTAAGGTCGTTGTCATAGGCAGTCACTGCTGGATGCTGGTATAGAGGTAGCGTGTAACCCTTACCGAAGATTTCACGTTCAATCTTGATAAAGGTTGCGGTTAGAACTGTATCTGACATTGGACGACCGAAAACATCATCCAAAATCGCATCTAGTCCAGGACCTGAGTTTGCTCCGTTGTAATTGTTGGAGCCATCAGAACGCCAGTTGGCGCGAATTGTTCCTTGCACTGTGCTGGTTGCAGCCCAGGCGAAGAATGACGCGTCATACTTGGAATCGCGAAGCTTTGGTGACCAATCAACTTGAGTATCAAGGTTTACATCAAAGCCGCACTTAGCAAGGTTTGCCTTAAGCAATAGCGCTTGCGCTGCACGACGTGCATTGTTTCCAGGAACTAGGAAGTTCACCTTTAGCGGATTCTTCACAGCGTTCTTCTGATACTTCTGAACGAGTGATAGAGAGCGGCTATTTAGTGAAGCTTGTGTTCCAACATAGTATGAAGATCCATTAGCAGCAATGACCTTTGCATACTTGCTATCTTCATGTGATGGAACTGTAACTGAGCGAAGTGGTGGAATCTCTGAGTTAATTGTTGCAATCAACTTCTCGACAATTTCTTGACGAGGAACGCAGAGTAGGAAGGCGCGACGTAGGTCAGTTGCCTTCTGTCCATTTCCGGCAAATAGACCGGTGTATGGGGTTCCACCTGAGAAGTAAGCACCACTGCGAAGATCTACGTGCTCATAAGCTCC
>CANNDP010000041.1 GCA_947503395.1 Actinomycetota bacterium | reverse complement strand
TTTCATTATTTACTGCAGTGGGAATAACTCCACTATCTGCCGCTGGCAGAACCAATAAGTCTCTAGCCAATACCATCTTAAGTGGCAAGGCTGTTCCAACTTCTAAAGTTGGAATTGATGGAGATTTCTATATCAACACCAACACATTTCAAATCTATGGGCCAAAAGTTAATAATCGCTGGCCAGCCCCAATAAGTCTTATTGGACCAACTGGAAGTGCAGGAAGTGATGGCAAGCAAGGAGATAAAGGATCAAGTACCAGCGGTGCTACTGGATCAAAAGGTGAGAAAGGCGAAAAGGGAGACAAAGGCGATACTGGCGAGAAAGGAGAGAAGGGAGAAAAAGGTGACGTTGGAGCAGTTGGTGCAAAAGGTGACACAGGTTTAACTGGAGCAACTGGATTAACTGGCGCAACTGGATTAACGGGAGCAACTGGGTTAACAGGAGCGACAGGATTAACAGGAGCGACTGGACCCATTGGCGCAACGGGCTTAACAGGAGCAACTGGATTAACTGGCGCAACAGGAGCAACTGGATCTTCAGGATTAGCAGGTGCCACTGGTGCAACAGGAGCAGCTGGTTCTACTGGTGCAACGGGAGCAGCAGGTGCAACAGGAGCAACTGGAGCTACTGGGCCTTCAAATGTTCAAGTGGGAGAAATTTCTTACACATCTGCTCTTGTGGGAAATGCTGGCGTTTCACTTGCTTCAACCAACTTTGCAACTCTTGAAGCAGGCAAGAGTTATTTGTTTGATGTATTAGTTTGGGGTAAAACAAGTAGCTCATCTCTGGATCTTGCACTCGCTGTTTCTGCGATGGGTCAAGCGCCAACAATTACAACTCATTGGATTTCATCAAATTCGCGAAACTATCGAGGAAATACTGGCCAAAGGGAACTTTCTTTTTTTGGAAGAGTGATCATTAACGGAAGTTCAACTATTACTAATTATCAATTAGCCGTCACCGTGAGCAGTGGGAGCACAATAGTTTCGTTTGATCAAGTGACGCTTGGTGGAGGTTTTTCAGGTCAACTAGTTGGAAGCGTCACTGGATGATTTAGAAAAGATTGGAGCGGGCGACGGTAATCGAAACCGCGTGGCTAGCTTGGAAGGCTAGGGCTCTACCATTGAGCTACGCCCGCACTTTTTATCTTTCTAAGGGGGTGCTAATGCTCCTCCTTAGGGGCGCAAGGGTAGCGCTTGGGGTAATTACTTGTGAATTTTTCATCTAGACTCTGCTTCCTGCGCCGCGGGGCGTAGCGTAGTGGCTAGCGCGCCTGCTTTGGGAGCAGGAGACCGTGGGTTCGAATCCCTCCGCCCCGACCAGATATACCTCTTCATCTTAAGTCAGGAGCCATGTGAAAAGCGCTGTTGAGACAATCTCAAAGACTCGAGTTCGTATTTTAATTGATGTCGATTTCACAGATCTTGAGCCACATATTAAGACGGCATATCAAAGCATTTCAGAGCGCATTGTTATCCCAGGCTTTCGCAAAGGAAAAGTTCCAAGAGCGATGATTGATCAAAGAGTTGGCCGCGGAGCAGTCCTTGATGAAGCTATTAATAACGGCCTACCAGAGTTTTATAGCCAGGCTGCTAGAGAAAATGATCTTCTAGTTCTTGGCCGGCCAAGTGTTGATATCAAAGAGCTTAAAGATAATGAGGCAGTCAAATTTGAAGTTGAGGTAGACATTAGGCCTGAAGTTAGCCTGCCTGACTTTTCAAAGATTGAAATTAGCGTTGATGATGTAGCCGTTAGTGATGATGATGTAAAAGAGCAGATTGAAGCTTTGAGAATTCGCTTTGGAACGCTCACAACTGTTGAAAAAGATGTTGAGAAGGGCGACTTTGTCACTATTGATTTAAGTGCGAAAGTTGATGGCGCAGAGATTGAAGGCGGAAGTGCTAATGGCATCTCCTATGAAGTTGGCTCAAATCGCATGGTTGATGGCCTTGATGACGCTTTAATTGGAATGAAGCTAGAGCAGGTAAAGAAATTTAATACTCAATTAGTGGGAATGGATGAAGGTCAGAGTGGCGAGGTTGAGGTCACGTTAAAAGCTGTTAAAAAGCGCGAACTTCCTGAGCTAAACGATGAGTTTGCAAAGCTTGCAAGTGAATTTGAAACACTTGCCGAGTTAGATGCTGATGTAAGAGCGCGCCTAACTCGCCTAAAGGCGATGGAGCAGGGCGCCCAGGCAAGAGATAATCTCTTGAAATTGCTACTAGAAACAGTTGAAATTGCAGTTCCTGAAAATCTAGTAAAAGAAGAAGTAGATGCTCACCTGGAAAAAGAAAATCGCTTAGAAGATAGCGAGCATAGAAGTGAGGTAAACCTTGAAATCACTAATTCTCTTAAAGCTGACTTCTTGCTTGACACAATTGTTAAGAGCGAGGCAGTTCAAGTCTCTGAAGCAGAGCTCACCGAATACTTAATTAGAAGCGCTGCTAGATATCAGATGAGCCCTGATCAGTTTGCGCAACAGATTTCTCAAGCTGGCCAGATTCATGCTCTGATGGCTGAGGTTGCAAGGAGCAAAGCCCTAGCTGTAGTTCTGGAGCGAGTTGGGGTTAAAGATGCCTCAGGTCGAAAAGTTGATTTAGCTGCCCTTGCTCCAAAGCAAGAGAGTGGATCTGAGCAGTAGTTTCTCTGCTCTAAGCGAACAAACCACCTTTTTCGATATTGTAGGAAGCATTTTTCTATTCTTGGCGTTAGCCTAACGGACATAGAAATGTATATCAGGAGGAATTAGTGGAGCTCATAACCCCCCGTATGGCCAGTAGTCAAGGCGGCGGATTAGATGATCAGGTCTATAACCGATTACTAAAAGAGAGAATTATCTTTCTAGGTTCTGTGGTTGAAGACAGTATGGCCAATGCAATTGCTGCCCAGATGTTATTACTTGCAGCAGAAGATCCTGATAAAGATATCTACCTTTATATTAATTCACCTGGCGGTTCAATCTCTGCCGGTATGGCGATCTATGACACTATGCAATACATCAAAAACGATGTAGCAACAGTTGGTATGGGCCTTGCAGCTTCTATGGGTCAATTCCTGCTATGTGCTGGAGCTCCTGGAAAGCGCTACGCGCTGCCACATGCTCGCATCATGATGCACCAACCATCAGGCGGTATTGGTGGAACAGCATCTGATATCAAGATTCAAGCAGAGCAGATGTCATTTACTAAGAAGAAGATGGCAGAGTTAATTGCTTTTCACACCGGCCAGAAGATGGATACCATCACAGCAGATTCTGATCGTGATCGTTGGTTTAACGCCGAAGAGGCTAAGGAATATGGCTTTGTTGATCATGTTGTTAAATCTGCAGGCCAAGTATCAGGAAGCGGTGGTACAGCGCGATGAAAATAAACGATATTCAAGGCCGTTATGTTCTTCCAACAATTGAGGAGAGAACTGCTTATGGTTATAAGCGTCTTGATCCTTACACCAAGTTGTTTGAAGAGAGAATTATCTTTCTAGGCCAGGGAATCGATGACACTGTGGCCAATGATGTTATGGCTCAGTTATTGACTCTCGAATCAATGGATCCTGATAGAGACATCATGATGTATATCAATTCTCCTGGTGGCTCATTTACCGCCCTAACTGCAATCTATGACACGATGCAATTTGTTAGACCAGATGTCATGACAATTTGTCTTGGACAAGCTGCCTCTGCTGCTGCAGTTTTACTTGCTGGCGGAACGGCTGGAAAGCGTTATGCGCTAGAGCATTCAAGGATTTTGATTCACCAGCCATATAGCGAGGGTGGCGGTCAAGGCTCTGATATTGAAATTCAAGCAAGAGAAGTCTTGCGGATGCGCGAATTACTTGAGGAGATTCTTGCTAAGCACTCTAAGAAGAGTAAAGAAGATATTGGTAAAGATATTGAGCGCGACAAGATTCTTACCGCAGCAGAAGCTGTTGAGTATGGTCTGGTTGATCAAATTCTTGCCTCAAGAAAAGCCTCTGTTACTAAGTAGGGGTAATTACTCTCAGGGCGAACGCGTTTAGCCATCTCTTGCTGGGCTAGAGGATTTATTCTTATCTCCTTCCCCTCTAGAAAGTAGGCTCATCTTGACTCGCATCGGTGAAAGCGGCGATCTGCTTAAATGTTCATTCTGTGGCAAGACTCAGAAGCAAGTTAAGAAGTTAATTGCTGGTCCTGGCGTCTACATCTGCGATGAATGTATCGATCTCTGTAATGAGATTATCGAGGATGAGTTAAGCGAAGCAAGTACTGCTGGGATTCAAGAGCTACCAAAGCCACAAGAGATATATGAGTTTTTAGATCAGTATGTAATTGGCCAAGATAGAGCAAAGAAGTCGCTCTCAGTTGCGGTCTATAACCACTATAAGAGAATTAAAGGACCAGATCGCCGTATAGAAGATGGCGTGGAATTATCAAAGAGCAATATCTTGCTTCTTGGTCCAACCGGATGCGGCAAGACTCTTCTAGCTCAAACTCTTGCTCGCATGCTAAATGTTCCTTTTGCAATAGCAGATGCAACTGCTCTAACAGAGGCAGGTTATGTTGGCGAAGATGTTGAAAACATTCTGCTTAAGTTAATTCAAGCAGCTGACTTTGATGTTAAGAAGGCGGAGACTGGAATTATCTATATCGATGAAATCGATAAGGTGGCAAGAAAGAGTGAGAATCCATCAATTACAAGAGATGTTTCAGGCGAGGGAGTTCAGCAAGCACTTCTGAAAATTCTTGAGGGAACTACTGCCTCTGTTCCACCGCAGGGAGGAAGAAAGCATCCTCATCAAGAATTTATCCAGATTGACACTAGCAATGTGCTCTTTATTGTTGGTGGCGCTTTTGCAGGTCTTGAAAAAATTATTGAAAACCGAAAAGGCAAAGCAGGGGTTGGCTTTAATGCCACGCTACAGAGCGAGAAAGATAAGAAAGCCCAAGATTTGTTTGCAGATGTTATGCCAGAGGATCTTCTTAAATTTGGCATGATTCCAGAGTTTATTGGCAGGCTTCCAATTGTGACCTCGGTTGAATCTCTAGATCGAGCTGCTCTTCTTAAGATTCTTACCGAGCCAAAGAATGCTCTAGTTAAGCAATATCAGCATCTCTTTGAGATGGATGATGTGGAGTTTGAAATTACTGAAGAGGCACTTGAAGTTGTAGCAGATCAGGCAATTGCCAGAGGTACTGGAGCAAGAGGACTTAGGGCAATCATGGAAGAGGTTTTGCTTCCTGTGATGTATGAGGTGCCAAGTAGAAAAGAAGTTGGCAAAGTTCTAATCACCCCTGAGGTAATTAGCGATAGAGCAGCGCCAAAATATCTTGAGCGCGGACCAAATAACCCAAAGCGTTCGACTAAACGAGGCGAAGAGAAGACCGCGTAATAATCGGTAGTATCTACATCTTATGTCTGAGCTACCTACGCAATTTAATCCAAGTCAGATTGAATCTGAGCTATATCAAAAGTGGCTTAGCGCAGGATATTTCACAGCGAATGCAGATTCGGGTAAAGAACCTTTCTCAATAGTTATCCCGCCGCCAAATGTCACAGGCAGTCTTCATATTGGCCATGCGCTAGATCACTCAATACAAGACTTATTAAGTCGAATGAAGCGGATGAAAGGCTTTGAAGTTTTATGGCTGCCTGGTATGGATCACGCTGGAATTGCCACTCAAAATGTTGTTGAGAAACAATTAGCAGCAACGGGAGTAAGTAGACATGATTTAGGAAGAGAAGAGTTTGTAAAAAGAGTTTGGAAGTGGAAAGAGGAATCAGGCGGGGCAATCTTGGGCCAGATGAAACGCCTAGGAGATAGCGTTGATTGGTCGCGCGAGAGATTCACAATGGATCAGGGCCTCTCTGATGCAGTATTAACGATCTTTAAGCAGCTCTTTGATGCAGGATTGATTTATCGCGCAGAGAAGATTATTAATTGGTGTCCGCGTTGCTTAACTGCGCTCTCTGATATTGAAGTTGAACATAGCGATGATGCTGGAGAGTTTGTGCAGGTGAGATATGGCGATGATGAGGTGAGTATTACCGTTGCCACAACTCGCCCAGAGACAATGCTTGGCGATGGCGCTGTTGCAGTTAATCCAAAAGATGAGCGCTATAAGCACCTCATTGGTAAATCAGTTCTTCTTCCCCTTGTTAATCGCATGATTCCAATCATCGCCGATGAGTTAGTTGAACCTGACTTTGGAACGGGGGCAGTTAAAGTCACAGCTGCCCATGACCCAAATGACTTTGAAATGGGAATGCGCCACAACGTTCCGCTAATTGTGATTATGAATGAAGCTGGAGTAATGGAGGGAACGGGCACTGAATTTGATGGCATGGATCGCTTTGATGCAAGAGTTGCTGTAGTTGAAAAACTTCGCCAGATGGGAAGAGTTGTCTCTGAGAAGCGTCCATATATTCACGCTGTTGGCCATTGTTCGCGCTGCGAAACAACAGTTGAGCCTCGTTTATCTAAGCAGTGGTTTGTCAAAGTTGCTCCTCTTGCTAAAGCTGCAGCAGATGCAGTTCGTGATGGAAAAGTAAAAATTGATCCAGAATCTATGGAGCCAAGATATTTTGAGTGGGTCGATAACATGCATGATTGGTGTATCTCGCGCCAATTATGGTGGGGACACCGCATCCCGGTTTGGTATGGCCCAGATGGAGATGTAATTGTTGTAGGTCCAAATCAGAGCGCTCCTAAGGGATATGAACAAGATCCTGATGTTTTAGATACTTGGTTTTCATCTGCGCTCTGGCCATTTTCAACTCTTGGTTGGCCAAATAAAACTGATGATTTAAAGAAGTTTTATCCAACAAGTGTATTAGTTACTGGCTATGACATTCTATTTTTCTGGGTAGTAAGAATGATGTTATTTGGCTTGTTTGCTATGGATGGAGTTGTTCCATTTAAAGTTATCGCTCTTCATGGCCTAGTTCGAGATAAACATGGCAAGAAGATGAGTAAATCTCGGGGAAATACCGTAGATCCATTGGAGTTTATGGATAAGTATGGCTCTGATGCGCTGCGCTTTACATTGGTACGCGGTGCTAATCCTGGAACAGATCAAGCACTTGCTGAGGAGTGGATAGCAGGATCTAGAAACTTTGCTACAAAAGTTTGGAACGCTGCGCGCTTTGCCATGATTAATGGCGCGCATGTAAATGGCGAGCTACCAGATAGATCTGAGCTAAACCATATTGATCGCTGGATTTTAAATCGTCTTGATAGCACCATTGCTAGCGCTGATAAGGGCTATGAAGCTTTTGAATTTGCTAAGGCTAGTGAGGAGATCTATCACTTTGCTTGGGATGATCTATGTGATTGGTATTTAGAGCTAGTTAAAGAGAGCTTTGCCAAAGGCGGAGAGCAGGCTGATAAGAGCCGTAGAGTCTTAGGTCATGTTCTAGACCAACTACTTCGTCTCATGCATCCTTCTATGCCATTTATTACTGAAACCATCTGGTGTGAGTTAACCGGGGGAGAATCACTTGTTATTGCCAATTGGCCCGCAGTAAGTAAAGCCGCGCCAGATGTTGCAGCCGATAAAGTAGTTGGAGATATGCAAGTTCTTATCACTGAGATTAGAAGGTTTAGAAGCGAGCAGGGGATTAAGACTTCGGCAAGAATTAACGCTCAAATTTCAGGTTTGTCAGGAGATCTACTTGATTATGAAGATGCAATTAGATTCTTAGTTCGCCTCGATAAGCCGGCAAGTGATTTTAAAGAGAGCGCAAGGATTGAAATCGGCCAATTTAGTATCGCCTTTGATCTTAGGGGAGCAATTGATGTTAAGGCAGAGCGAGCAAGGCTAAGTAAAGATCTTGAAAATATAAAGAAGGATTTGCAGAGCGCAGTTGTTAAGTTGGAAAACGAGAACTTTATGGCAAAGGCTCCGATGGAAGTTGTTAAAGAAATTAGAGAGCGGATGGAGTTTTGCGAGAGTGAAATTACTCGAATCAACACTCTTCTTGCTGCGCTTCCAAAAGAATAAAGATGAGTTCTGCTGAAGATCTCTCTCGCCTTGATGCCATTGAAAGGGCGTTACTTAATAGATGGCCAGAAACTAGAATTGCTCCAACTCTTGAGCGAATCTCAACTTTAGCTGATTACCTAGGTTCACCTCAGCTCTCTTATCCAACAATTCACATCGCTGGAACCAATGGCAAAACCACAACTACGCGCTTAATTGATTCACTCTGTTTTGAATTGGGGATGCGCACTGGAAGATTTACTAGCCCTCATCTAGAGAGTTTCTTAGAACGAATCACTATCAACGGCCAATCAATAACTCCAGAATTTATGATTGCAACCTATAACGATATTGCGCCATATTTAGAGCTAGTTGATTCTAAGATGACTAACAAGCTCTCATTCTTTGAATCGATGTGCGCACTTGCCTTCGTTGCTTTTGCTGAATTTCCAGTCGATGTTGGAATCTTTGAATGCGGGATGGGGGGAGAGTGGGATTCGACCAATGTTATTAATGGCTCAGTAAATGTCATTACTCCAATAGGTTTTGATCATATGGAGTATCTAGGCGATACGCTTGAAAAGATTGCTCAAACTAAATCAGGAATTATTAAGCAAAACTCATTTGTTGTTCTAGCTGAGCAAGAAAGTGATGTGGCAGCTGTTTTGATGCGAGCTTGCGCCAAAGCTGATGTCACTCCAATTA
>CANNDP010000040.1 GCA_947503395.1 Actinomycetota bacterium | reverse complement strand
GCCCTAAATCCGGTGGCATCAAGACCACAATTCATGACTTAGGTAAGAGATATGAGAAGGCAGGCCATGAATTTACCTTTGTCGTTCCAGGAATAAATCTCTCCAAAACAAAGACGCCATATGGAACAGCGCTCTATTTGCCAAGTGTTGAAATTCCATTCTCCGGGGGCTATCGAATCTTTAGAAGAAGAAGAGAGATTAAGCAGGCAATAGTTGTGATGAAGCCAGATCGAATTGAATGCTCTGATCGCTTTACCCTGCTATTTATTGGCCCTTTTGCAAGACGGATGGGAATACAGACTCTTGTCTTTAGCCATGAAACTCTCACAGGTCTTTTTAGTAAGTTCCTTCCTGCTCAAAAAACTTTTCAGCGCATAGCAGATTGGCATAATCGTCGTCTGGCTAAAGCCTTTGACTATGTCATTGCCACAACTCGTTTTGCTTCAAAAGAGTTTGAGCGTTTGAGCACGGCAAACTTGAGATTGATTCCACTAGGTGTTGATTCAAACACCTTTAATCCAAAGCGCTACAAAGCTGAGCTTCGCAAAAAGTTATTAAATGGCAAAGAGTATTTAATCGTTCATTGTGGCCGACTCTCTCCAGAGAAAGACCCACACCTTTCAATTGAAGCACTTGAGATATTAACTAGGCAGATGGGGGTTTCTGCGCAACTAGTTGTTATTGGTGGTGGGCCATTATCTGAAAAACTTAAGAGTAATTCCGCTCATCTTCCAGTGAGCTTTACTGGATATATCGCCAATGTTGAATTGATTGCAGATATTTTCTCTGTTGCCGATATCTCTCTGGCTCCAGGTCCCCTAGAGACTTTCTGTCTGTCAGCTCTTGAATCTTTAAGCTCTGGCACTCCAGTAGTTGCTAATTCACGCTCAGCAGTTGGGGAGTTTCTGGCAGAGGAAAGTAGTAATCCATGCGGCGCAACGGCTAGCGATAGCTATGAGTTTGCGCTAAAAATCAAAGCAATTTTGGAAGGAAAATCATTGAGAAAGGCCGCAAGGGCTAAGGCGCTGGAATTTACTTGGGAGAAGACGATGAATAATCTCTTGACTCTTCATAACTCCCCTAAAGTTGAGGTAGCTCAGGCAGCATGAGTAGCCCACTGAGCTTTGTTGTTCTTGGAGATAGCGCAGCTTATGGCACTGGAGATATTACAAAAGCAGATCGCCCGCTGGGATGGACATATCGAATTGCAAGCGCAATTACTGGGCCGATGACATATTTAAATCTTGCAAGGCCCGGAGCTAAATCATCAGAACTTGTTGAGCATCAACTACCGATTGCAACCATGCTCCGTCCTGACCTGGCAATTGTTGTAGTTGGGGGAAATGACATGCTGAGAAATAATTTTTGCCCGATTAGATTAAAAGACAATCTCACTGAGATATTTACTCGATTTAGCGCCCTTGGAACTCATGTAATAACACTTGAACTACATGACCCTTCCAAAGTTTTAAAACTTCCTAAAGCGCTCGAACGCGCCCTGCTTAAACGAGTCGATGCTGTTAATGCTGTCTATCAAGAACTTGCAGAGAGTTTTCCTATCATTCCTATCAGAGCAAGAGATATTGCAGGGGTTCACGATAGAAAGAATTGGCATGTAGATCTACTTCACCCAGGACCTAGAGGGCATTATCTCTTAGCTGAGGCTGCAGTAAGAGAGTTGGCAAGAAGAGGTTTACCAATTAAAGCACTTGATGTTCCAGAGTTTCCTGCAATCTCAACAAGAGAAAAAGTCTCGTGGATGCTTCTTAAGGGCACCCCTTGGTTCTTCAAAAGATCTTTTGATCTCCTTCCTGTTGCGCTATTTTTAATCGCAAAAGAATTAATCCTGAGCGGAGTAAGTCGATTAAGGGCAAAAGAGCCAACAAAGAGAATTGAAGAAGCCCAGGAGATAAGACACCAGAGCAGCAATGAGGGCAAGGATTTGATCAGTAGCGCTGCCTAAAAAAGGGCTCGGTGTAGCCTTGCCGCTATGACTAGCAAAGTTCAAGAGTTCGATGTTGTAGTTGTTGGCTCTGGCTTTGGGGGATCTGTTGCGGCGCTTCGTTTAACAGAAAAAGGTTATCGAGTCGCTGTCATTGAGGCGGGGCGAAGATTTGAAGATAAGGATTTTCCTAAGACTTCTTGGAGATTATCCAGATTTCTCTATGCTCCTCGACTTGGTTTGAGAGGAATTCAGAGAATTCATGCCCTCCCCGATGTTTTGATTTTAGCTGGAGCTGGAGTTGGCGGCGGTTCTTTAGTTTATGCAAATACTTTATATACCCCGCCTGATTCTTACTTCGAAGATAAACAATGGGCCGGCATAACTGATTGGAAATCAGAGCTTGCTCCTTGGTATGACCAAGCATCGAGAGTTTTAGGAGTGACTAAAAATCCCTACTTCTCTGCCTCTGATCAAGCAATAAAAGATGTTGCAGAGGAGATGGGCGTTGGTGATAGTTTTAAAATGGCGCCACTTGGTGTGCACTTTGGATCAGGGCCAAAAGTATTAGAGAAAGATCCATACTTTGGTGGTGTAGGACCAGATCGAAATGGCTGCCAACAGTGTGGTGGATGTATGACAGGTTGTCGCTTCAATGCTAAAAACACTCTGCCAAAGAATTACTTAGGCCTTGCTGAAAAGGCAGGAGCGATAGTTTTCCCAGAGCTAACAGTTGAGAGCTTTGAGCAGGTTGAAAATGGAGATTGGAAAATTACCGCAAGGGGTAGCTCTTCATGGTTTGGCTCTAAAAAAGTATTTATCGCTAAAGACTTAGTTCTAGCAGCTGGAACTTATAACACCCAGAAATTGCTCCATCGCATGAGAGATAAAGGATCTCTGCCAAAGCTTTCACCAACTCTTGGCAGCTTATCTAGGACTAACTCTGAGGCGCTAACAGGGGCAATAATGCCTAGAAAGAGCGCGATTGACTTCTCTAAAGGTGCTGCAATCACCTCATCTTTTTTCCCAGATGAAAACACCCATGTTGAACCAGTTAGATATGGCAAGGGTTCTAATTTAATGGGCCTTCTGCAGACAATTATGACTGATGGAAGCGCAGCTAAGCAGAGGCGAAGAAATTGGATTAGAAATGCAGTTAGAAATCCAATAATGTTTTTTAAAATATTTGATGTAAGAAGCTGGAGCCAGAGAACTGTTATTGCACTTGTGATGCAGAATGTGGACTCCTCAATAAAAGTCTCTTCAAAGAAGGGATTACTTGGTTGGCGCTTAACTTCAAAAAACGATAGCGATAGACCAAATGCCACCTACATTCCAGCGGCAAATGAAGTAGCTAGAAGAATTGCTGATAAGTATGGCGGGATTGCTGGGGGCCATATTGGAGATCTAATTAGCGCCCCCTTTACCGCCCACTTTGTTGGAGGTTGTGTAATTGGAAGTGATGAAAGTAAGGGAGTGATAGATCCATATCACCGAGTTTGGAATTATCCGAGCCTTCATGTAGTTGATGGCTCAGCCCTGACTGCAAACCTAGGAGTAAATCCATCTCTAACTATTACGGCGCAGGCAGAACGTGCATTTTCTCTCTGGCCAAATAAAGCAGAGTTAGATCCTCGCCCTGCTCAAAAGAGTCCATATAAAAGAATTAAAGCTGTTCTTCCAGATAAACCATTTGTGCCAGAGCATGCCTATGGAGCGCTAAGAGTTACTACTAGCTCCTAGGCTCTCTTTTAGCCTTCGATTCGGCGAGAGAGTTAACGGCAGCCCTGGATTTTTATAAAAGTCTTTTAAAATCTGCTTAACTAGTTTAGGTTTTTCTTTCAATACTGCATGGGATGTGCCAGGAAGTATTGCTAATTGAGCGCTCGAAATTGCTTCATAAAGTGATGCAGTATGTTCAGTTGAAAATGGCTCATCATCGCCAGCTAAAATCAAGGTGGGGCACTTAATTTTCTTTATTTCTCTCTTAGTCATCTTAGGCTCACTTGCCCAAACTTTATGAGCCTTTGCAGTTATCTCAACTAGAAGTTCTCTTGGCTGGCCAGTTCTCTGGGCAAACTTATCTTTTTCAATTTCATCAACTTGACCATTAAATGTTGGAAGATTAAGTCCGCACTCATAGTGATAATTAGCGCCAATTGCTACCAGAGTCTTTACTAAATCAGGCCTTGCAATAGCCACCATCAATCCAATAATTCCACCATCGCTATGTCCAATAATGTGTGTTGGCCCCTTGATTACATCCTCGATATAGGCAATAGCTTCATCGCGTTGGAAATTAAAGTGGTAGTAGCCCTTGCGCACTTTTGTTTTTCCATGGGCGCTTCTGTCATAACCATAACTATGGTGAGTTCTTTTGACACTTGGAAGAATCTTTGGTGCAAAACTCTTAGTTGAACTCAAGCCCCCATGGAGAAGTAGTAGCGGTTCTTTCTTTCTTTTACTCCACTCCTGATGCCAGATTTGATGGCCCCGCAGATCGATATAGCTCACGAAATATCCATGATGTGACGATTTCCGCGATCAAAGGTTAAGTAATTCCAAGTCCAATCTGCCATCGTTCCGATTTTGTTTCGCCCGCCAAGGAGATAGAAGAGATGGAGCCAGAGCCAAGCTAGCCAAGCAATAGTTCCTGTTAAACGCAGTCCTTTGACCTCAACTACTGCCTTATTTCTTCCAATCGTTGCCATTGAGCCTTTGTCTAAGTAGGAGAAGTCTTTGAGCGCTTCATTTTTAAGCAATCTTGCAATCTGTTTTGCTACAAATCTGGCTTGCTGCATAGCAACAGGTGCAACCATTGGTAAATACTTGCCATCTTTTCCTTTTGCCCCGGCAATGTCTCCGATGGCAAAAACATAAGGGTAATTGCTCACTTGCAAGGTTTTATCAACTGCAATTCTTATTCCATCTTGAGGAAGTGCTAGCACTTTCATAGCAGGCTCACCTTTAACACCAGCTGCCCAGATAGTTACTTCAGCAGGGATACTGGTCCCATCGCTAAAGAGAATCTGCCTTGGTTTAACTTCAGCCACAGCAGCTTGTGTTAAGACTGTTACACCTAACTTTTCCAGATCTTTCTTGGTGCGAGCTGATAATTTCTCAGAGAGGGAGGGCAGCAGCCTTGGACCTGCTTCAACGAGATAGACACTCATATTTTTTGCAGCATCTGCGTTATCAGAATTTAATGGCCCACGTTTTAACTCCGCAATTGCCCCAGCCATCTCAACTCCAGTTGGCCCGCCACCAACTACTGCAATTGAAAATTTTGTATCATCTTCAAAGCGACAGAGATCTTCAAATCTACGCATAATTTCAGAGCGAATATTTAGCGCCTCACCCACGCTCTTCATTCCAAGGCTATGTTCAGCAACTCCTTTTATCCCAAAGTCATTTGTTGCAGAGCCAAGTGCCACGATTAGATAATCAAAATCTAGAACTTCACTGGAATCTAACTTCACGCTCTTATTTTTATGATCAACAGAGATGGGCGAGCCCATACGAAACTTCACTTTAGTTTTTCTAAGTGCGCCTCGGATGGGATAGGCGACATGATCTGCAGCTAGTCCCGCAGTTGATACCTGATAGAGCAGGGGCAGAAAGGTCTGAAAGTTATGGCGGTCAACGAGTGTGACATCGGCGATTGAATCTAGCGCGCGGGCAGCGGTAAGCCCACCAAAACCTGCTCCGAGAATTACTACCTTTGGCCGCATAAGGTGGATAAGTCTACTGTTCTACCTATGGCCCAGGTGAGACGAATACTAGTAACTGGCGCCTCTGGCTATGTTGGTGGGCGTTTAGTCCGCGCACTCCTTGGTGAAAAAATGAAGGTGCGGATATTTGTCCGCGATAAACAAAAAGTTGCAGGCCAGCCTTGGATTAAGGCTGTTGAAGTTAGTGAAGGTAACGCTAGTAATTATGAAGATACGTTAGCCGCTCTTAAAGGTGTTCACACCGCTTTTTATCTACTTCACTCAATTGGAGTTGGATCTCACTTTGATGAGATTGAAGCTGCAATGGCAGATAACTTCTCTAGAGCTTGCCAAGCTGCAGGAGTCTCTCAAATTGTTTATCTCGGCGGAATTGCTAATGATAAGAATGCGAGTAAACATCTGGCTTCAAGGGCTAGAACTGGCGAGTTATTAGCTAGTGGAAAAGTTCCAGTAATGGAGCTGCGCGCTGGAATTATTATTGGATCAGGCTCTGCATCATTTGAAATGCTGCGCCATCTAACTCATCGTCTTCCAGTAATGACCACTCCAAAGTGGGTAACGAATTTAACTCACCCAATAGCAATTCGTGATGTGCTCTGGTATCTAACAAATGTAGCTAAATTAAAAAAACCTGTCTCTGGAGTATTTGATATCGGTGGCCCTGAGATTCTCTCTTATGCCGATATGATGCAGAAATTTGCTAAAGCCTCAGGCCTTCGTCGTCGCTGGATCATAAGAGTTCCAGTATTAACGCCAAAGCTTTCAAGCCTTTGGATTGGATTTGTAACTCCAGTTCCCACCGGCCTAGCTCGCCCGCTAGTTGGCTCACTTATCAATGAAACAGTTGCAGATCCAGATAAAAGCCTCGATGCAATTGTTGCTAAGCCAAAAGAAGGTCTTATTGATGTTTCAACTGCAATCAATCTAGCTCTTACAAAAACCAGCGCCAATCTTGTTGAAACTCGCTGGTCAGATGCAACCGCCCCAACTGCTCCCTGGCAGAAAGCCCAAGGAGATCCTGATTGGTCAGGTGAGATGATTTTGCGCGATAAACGCGAGGTTTTAACTGATGCGCCAATTGATTGCGTTTGGAAATCTATTGAGCAAATTGGTGGCAAGACTGGATGGTATGGCGCAGATTTCCTCTGGTGGGCAAGAGGCGTGGTTGATCGAATGGTTGGTGGAGTTGGCCTTAGGCGAGGTCGGCGCGATCCAAAACACTTAAGAGTTGGAGATGGCTTAGATTTCTGGAGAGTTGAAATTGTTGAGAAAGAAAAAGAGCTACGTCTCTATGCAGAGATGGTTTTGCCAGGAAAGGCCTGGCTTGATTTTAGAATCAGTAAAGAGGGGGATAGGGTAAGAATTATTCAAGAGGCAACTTTCTCTCCCCGTGGTTTAGGTGGCCAGCTTTACTGGTATTTAGTATTGCCATTTCATAGCTTTGTATTTCCCACAATGCTAAGAAATATTGTAAGAAGCTCTAAGCGAAAGGCGTTATTCGGGGATGCATGAGTTCGATGAAGAGATCGATGCGCTAGCTGCAAAGATTTTAGAGTACTCATTAATAAGACTTAAGAAAGATCCTCCCCTTGATGGGCCTTGGAGTTATGAAGAGCTCTATAGTGAAGTTGGAGAGACAATCACTGCAAACGGTCTTGGCGGTGATAAGGCTTTAGACATTTTTAAACATGTCCTTGCCCAGGCTTGTATATCAACAGATCATCCAAGGTATCTAGCATTTATCCCCTCTGCTCCAACTGAATCAGCAACGCTCTTTGATTTAGTAGTTGGCGCATCAGCTCTCTATGGCGGCTCATGGCTTGAGGGAGCAGGAGCAGTATTTGCCGAGAATCAAGCCCTTAGATGGCTTAGCGATCTAGCTGATTTTCCAAGTAGCTCTGGCGGAGTATTTGTTCAAGGTGGAACGATAGGAAATCTCTCAGCACTTGTTGCTGCTCGCCACGGGGCAAGAGCTAAATATCCAGGGGTTAAGAGATGGGTAATTGCTGCCTCAACTCAGGCTCATTCATCAATTAAATCTGCAGCAGATGTCATGGATGTTGAAGTTTTAACAATTCCCACAGATAAAAATGAAAAGATGCAGGCAAGTACTACTGCCTTTGAAATAGATAAATACCACCAAGCAAATCCAGATCACAGAGTATTTGCAGTTGTTGCAACTGCAGGAAGCACCAATCTTGGAATCATTGATGATTTAAAAGGCGTTGGGCAGATCGCAAATGAGCGAGGCATTTGGTATCACATCGATGGGGCATATGGTCTTGCAGCCCTTGCCTCTCCAAGAAGCAAAGCGCTATTTAGTGGAATTGAATTGGCAGATTCTTTTATTGTCGATCCTCACAAATGGCTCTTTGCTCCCTTTGATGCCTGCGCTCTAATTTATAGAGACCCAGAAATTGCAAGAGCAGCTCATACGCAACATGCTGGATATCTAGAGCCTTTGGAATCGGGTCAATGGAATCCATCTGATTATGCAATTCACTTAACAAGAAGAGTTAGAGGACTACCATTCTGGTTCTCACTTGCAACCCATGGCACTGATAAGTATGCCGAGTCGATGGATAAGACAATGGATCTAGCGCGAGCAAGCGCGCAGTTAATAAAAGAGCATCCCAATTTAGAACTTCTTATGAAGCCAGAGTTATCTATTGTGGCCTTTAGAAGAAAAGGTTGGCAGGCAAGTGATTATCAAAGATGGAGCGATAAATTATTGGTAGATCAAATTGGCTTTGTTACTCCCTCATCTCACCAAGGTGAGCCGATACTGCGATTTGCCATCGTAAATCCCTGGACTTCTATTACTGATATCAAGGTAATTCTGGCCACCCTCTAAATCCCAAATATTTAGCAATTCTCTAGTTCAATATCCCCTATGGAAGAAGCCTCACTACAACTTGGCTCAAACCTTTCAGATCTTGAAGTGCGGATTCTGGATTTTGAGCGCCAATGGTGGAAGTACGCCGGGGCAAAAGATGCTGCAATAAAAGAGCTCTTTGATC
>CANNDP010000039.1 GCA_947503395.1 Actinomycetota bacterium | reverse complement strand
GCGTCTCTAGCTCCACCTGCTCTTTTCTTAACTTACCTAAATCTAAAACGGCTTCTATTGATTTCAAAGTAGCATCAAGGGCAGCTATCTCACCATTAATATCGCGCTCTGCCATGGGTTAAGGATAACCCCAATTATTGCTGTCATAGTCATTGATAGATACTCTCCATCGATACCTCTATTTGATTGGTAAATTCGGTGATGCCAAAGACCCGCAACTTAAATGGCAATTGATGAACCTGTTGCAGGCTGACACGAAGACTCTTTCCATCACAGATAAATGATTTCAACTCAATATCACTATTTGCTTGGTTAAAGCTTCGACCATAGAGATCCAACTTGCTCTTTGCTATTAACGCTACCTCTTGGCCAAAGGTCCTGCCTGCATCACTGCAATTGATAGGAACGGCTCTGCTCTGACCGGGAAATATCTCTGGAATGGGCACTTGATAGTAGTAAGCAATTTCATCTATCTCCTGCACCGCTCTAGATAGGGCGCCTTCAGTTAGATTAATCAAATCTCTTCTTGCGATATAGACCGAAGCTGTATTTGAAATGAGAAAGGTCAAAGTCATCGCGATAATGAAGTAGCCCATAATCAAGGGAGAAATTGAGCCATATTCATCCTCCAATTGCGTTCTAACTCTCATCACGCCATTTATCAACATAGCCTCTTACAACTGCAGCAGCCTTTCGATTCTCACCTAGTACTGATTTACCAAAGTCATGAACTTCAATTTCAAATGAGCGATAGAGACTCAATTCAACAAGTGAGCCAGGCTTTAGACAACCTTGGCTCTGGCAGGAAATGTTGTAGGTAAAGCCAGGGCGCAGATCATCACTGTTGCGTCCTTTATTTTCTATTTCTTGATATTGATCAAGTAGAAATCGAATTCTTTGATGACCTAGCGACAAGTTATCTGCTGTTATAAAAGCTCTAAGGCTCTGCCTTGCAAGGGTTGAGACTGTCATCTCCTCTTTTGCGCTCTGCTGCATAGATGAAAAGAAAATTAGAGCAGGTATGAATAGCGGCGTTGCAATAAGTACAAATTCAGCAATTGCTGATCCGCTCTCATCGCTATTTCTATTCACGAATGGCTATGCCTTCACTCTTCATCTTGATTGCTGAACCTGATAAATTTGTGATTACTGGAATATCAAGTGTTGAGCTGTAGGTAATAATCTCGCCCCCACCAGGAAGTGCTAGGACTTCTTGGTCAATCTCTCGCCTACGGTCCAGAGCATAAAAGGCTGTTTTCCCTGCCTCTGCTGAAAATAGTGCAGTGCGATTTATGGCATTTGAGATGTCAATTTTATCGAGCAACTGCCAACTTCCAGAGAGCATTAACTGGAGAACCAAAAGGAAAAAAGCAGTTGTAGGAATCAAGCTTAGGGCCGACTCCACCGAACCGCTCTCTAAATCCTGATTATCAATGCATTTCATTAACGAATGCCATTCATTGCATCCAATGAATTTTTTAAAATAGTACTAAGTCTTGGAGCGGCAATAGTCCAAATAGCAGTAACTAATCCTGTGGTCATTAAGACCACTAATACCCAACCAGGAACATCTCCTGATTCATCAACATCTTTTGCCATAAATTCTCGATACTTCTCAGCAACTTTAGATTTATACAATAAATCTTTAGACTCTATGTATTTTACTTGGAAAACTTCACTAGATAAAAGCTTTTTGATTTCCATATTTAACTCCCTCTTGTTTTATCCTTTCTGTAATTCTCACCTACCTCAGACATCTCCTCAAAACAAAGCTTGGATATTGTGGAGAAAGGGTGCTGTGTATAACTTGGTTTAATCACATGAAACTATTGAGCTGCTCAAATGAAGGAAATAGTGCAAATAAAATTGAGATAGGAAGGATTAAAAAGACAATCGGAATCATGAGAGCAATCTCAGCCTTACCTGCTCTCTGCAAGATCAAATTCTTGCTCGCTAGACGAGCATCCTTAACCTGAGAAATCAGGATAGGCCCCAAAGATGAGCCCCTCTCAATGCCTAGAACTATGCTGGTGGTAAATCTTCTCAATACTAGAGAGTCATAGCGCAGAGCGAGATTATCAAGGGCCTGGGTAAGAGATGTGCCATTTGAGATTTCTGAAACCACTAGGTCTAGCTCTCTTGCACTTAATGATGTTGATCTCTGACCAATTATTGCAAGTGCCCTAGAGGGCGAGATTCCAGAGGAGATGAGAATAGTTAAAAGTTGAATTAGCGAGGGAAGTTCTCTTTCAAAGATCTCTGTCGCAACTCTCCTTTCTGCATCTGCTCGCTTTCGAAGTAGTGCAAGAAATAAGGCCAGAATGCTCAGTAGTAAGAGTGAGGCTGGAATCTGCTCAGGCCAGATAGCAATCAATAAGTAGAGTGCAATTGTCGCTGCGCTAAGGATTAAAAAGTAAATCCCAATATCTCTAACTCTACTTGCCTTATGACCAAGACTTTCCACTCTAATTACCCTTGAATACTTTTCACTTCTTGAACCTAAATTCGCAAAGCTCTCATTGCTAATTATCCAAACCCCCAACAACATGAGAGGCAAAACGGAGAGAAGCGAGAGCAGACGTATATCAGTTAATTCCGCTTTCATCTCAACGCCCTCGGCGCAGCAGGAAGAGAGCCGACCTTCTCCATCCAGATGTAGGCAGTTGCAGTCATTACAACTCCAAGAGATAGAACTAAGGCTCCACTTGGAGTGGAGTAGATTTCAACTGTCGAATCTTGAGTGGAGAGAAGGATCAATAAGAGCCAGGGCGCTGCAGTTGCTAAAAGAGCTGAATTTCTAATCCAACCAAATTTAGTTCGAATCTCCTCAGCTACTGCAATATCTTCTCTAACAAATTCGGCTAACAAGCGAAGTGCATTATTAGCATCCCTTCCTCCAAAGTCCTTTGAGATAATTAGGGTTTCAAAGACTTGATCAGAGATTGCTGAATCTAAGCGTTTCTTTTCTTTTAGTAACACCTGTTCAAAATTTCCTAAGCTTAAAAGATTGCTCTGAATCTGAGCAAAGCTTGGCCTTAATACCTTTGGACCATGCAGCGCTAATTGAGTGAGCGCTTCAGAGATTGAAATGCCGGCTTGAAGCGCTGAGACTAAAGAGTCAATCGCCTCCGGCCAGGCAACTTCTTGCTCTCTCTGCCTTTTGAGATTTCGCCCTCGGCCAATAAGAAAAGGAAGTGCTGCTGAGAGTGTGGCAATCGCTAAAGAAATTGCCTCAGATGAGGTGAGCAGAAAGGTAGTGAAATATGAAGAGATTAGAGTAATTATCAAAGTTATAGCGCTTCGAGAGGAGATCTTCTTATCTGGCTTAAGTTTTTTATTTAGAGAACTTAGGTCAAACAAGGTGATATATGAACCAAGGGCTGCAAGCAAGCCCGTAAAAACCGGCAGAGCAAATTGCTCAAACATGGAAACCTCTTTGATATTGCCCCTGGCTCCAGGTAAATATTGGCTCTAAATCGATGTGAAAGTTCTCTGCCCTATCTAGCACTTTAACCACTTGCAGAACTCTTCGAACTCCAGTGCTATCAAGACCAACGTGAATCACATAATCAAGTGCTCGAAATACTGTTGGGGTTAAGAAATCTTGGGTGATGTTTTCGCCAGCTAGAAGTGGGAGCGTCTGAAGTTTTCTTATCGCCTCTGTTGCTGAATTAGCATGAATTGTTGCCATTCCAGGAATTCCTGAGTTAAGGGCAATCAACATATCCCAAGATTCAGCTTCTCGAATCTCCCCAATTACCAAACGCGATGGACGCATTCTTAATGCTTCCTTGATTAGCTTTCTAATGCCTATCTCCCCAACTCCATCAAGACTTGCACTTCGAGTCTGCATCGCAACACAATCTGGAATTCTTGGACTTAGCTCAAAAACTTCTTCAATAGTTATTACTCGATCTGTTATTGGCACTGCGCTGACAAGTGCGTTAAGTAGAGTTGTTTTACCTGCTTGAGTTGAACCACTTACCAATATGTTCTTTTTATCCCTAACCGCCTCACCTAGAAACTCTCGTATCTCGGAAGAGATAACTTCCATCTCAACTAAATTAAGTAAGCTCTTGCCACGCATCAAATGCTTACGGATATTAATCGCCCAATGCTCAGAAGTAACTTCAGGAATAACAATATGGAGCCGGCTTCCATCAGGTAGGCGGGCATCAACAAAGGGATGGCTTAGATCAATTCTTCTGCCCGACCACATCAATATGCGATCCATAATTGATTGAAGCTCTGAAGCGCTTAAAACTATATTAGTTAACTCACTCTTACCTGAACGGGCGATAAAGATTCTCTGCGGCGAATTAATCCAGATCTCTTCAACTTCATCATCTTCTAGAAGGCTTTGTAGCGGTCCATAATCAGCACCTTGGTGGGTTTCCTCATTTTCCATGGCCCTTTCATAGGCCAAGATCAGGCAAACTCTTGCTTATTTATTCACCATAGTTGTGAATTAAACGCAGATAAGAAATGCGTGGTGAGCACCTAGGCACTCTCGGTATACTCGGTCCCGCAATACTTTCTATTGCATGGTGGGCGTAGCTCAGCTGGTAGAGCACCCGGTTGTGGTCCGGGATGTCGCGGGTTCAAGCCCCGTCGCTCACCCCATTAACACCTTAGTTACAGCGCTGTTTAAGCAGTTGCTACCAAAACCTTTTCATCAATTAATTCAGAAGTAACAACTTCTTGATTTAATCTCGGTCTTCCTGGAAGTCTTTTGGCAGCGATAACCACTCCATCTTCAAATAACTCCCCACCCCAAATACCGCAAGGTTCCTTTCGCGAAAGAGCTCCTTGTAAGCACTCTTTTTTTACCGGACATGCACTGCAGAGGCTCTTGGCATAAGCGATCTCATCGCTCTTATCAGAGAAGAAGATTTCAGGATTTGAAGTGTGACATGGCAAGCTAAATGCTTGATCGCTGCCGTATGTGCCAGTGACTGCATCTAGTCCGATCATGGCGCCTTCGCCCTCGGCCCAGCCTGGAATTAATAGTTCGCTAAAGAGAACGCTCATCGTTCTCACCTCTGCCTTCCTTTTTCATTTTATTTTTAATTACCTGGATAAAGAAAAAGGGGCCCGAATCCTTTTGGATTCTAGGCCCCTGGGCTTTGCTTAATCGGTCTTATCCGATAGCGCTCCAGGTGCCGAATCCATCGGCCTTGGTTGACTTGGTTGCAAAATACTTGTAACCAAATGCAGGCATGCTCCAATTGCGATGAGTGCGATATGCGCTCATCGTTAGTGAAGTACTTCTTGCTGCTGTCATGGTTTGCGAAGAGTAATGCATCGCTAGCAAATGATGCAAACTAATTAATTTACTAACCCTGCCTCTGCTAAAAATGGGCTCGCTACTCCGTAGTAAGTAAGAGCCAGGCTCTGCTGCGCTCTAGTTACCCCCACATAAAACAAACGTCTCTCTTCCTCAATTGAGCTAGCCTGCCAGGGGAGAACTTCAGCGCTAACTCCTGCTAGATAAACCTTGCGCCACTCCAGGCCCTTTGCAGCATGTAGCGTTGCAAGGGCCACTCCAGGAAGGATCGGGGGGTTATTCGTCTCTGAGCGCTCTTCAAGTTCTCGAAGAAATGCCCGAAGAGAGGTAAGTCCCTCTGCCTCAAGTTCTCCCGCTAATTGCATAAATGAGCGTACATATTCACTCTGACCAAATGGTTTTAGACAATCTCGCAAGTCAGAGAGCCAATCAGATTCTGATAGCACTGAAGCGCTTCTTATCGCCCCAATTATCTCTCTTACCTGCGGTCTATTAAAGAAGCGCTCTGAATTTCTTATTTGATTCTCAATACCTGCAGCATCAAGAGCGCTCTCTAGAACCTCTAATTGACTATTTGTTCTAGTAAGAATTGCTATCTCATTTGTTGCAAGGCCGCCTGCGATATCTTCTTTAATTAGTGAAACTAGCGCCTGCGCCTCCTCGCTCTGTGATTTATAGCCCTTCGCAATTGGCTTTTCACCATGGCTATTTATCGCATCTAGCTCATGGCCAAGATTGGCACTTCGCAAAATAGTATTTGCAGTATTAATGATTTCAGGAGTTGAGCGATATCCAGCGCTTAGCCTAATTACCTCAGCGTTTGGATATTTCGCAGTGAAGTTAAGTAGAAAGGCTGGGCTTGCTCCAGCAAAAGAGTAAATCGTCTGAGCTGGATCTCCTACAACGCAGATATCCTCTCTTTTTCCAAGCCAGAGATCTAATAGTCTTTGTTGTAGCGGTGATACATCTTGATATTCATCAACTGTGAAATATCTATATTGATCTCTTACTCTCTCCCTAACTTCTCGTTCTTCCTCAAGCATTCCAACAGTTAGTAGTAATACATCTTCAAAATCAATGGCGCGCTCTTGCTTCTTTAATGATTCATATGCTTCATAAACTTTTGCCACCTGCTCAGCGCTTATCTTGCTACTTGGGCTAAAGACTCTGGAGTAATCGCTGAGTCCTTGCAGGTATTGATCAGGAGCAAGTGCTAGAACTTTTGCCCATTCAATCTCTCCTGCTAAATCTCGAAGCAGCGAACTTTTCTTACTACTTGAGATATTTGCTCGCGTCATTGCCTCGCTTAAAAAACCAGTTTTACTAGTTAATAACGAGGGAAAACGCCCCCCAAGCGTCTCAGGCCAGAAGTAAACTAACTGCTTTAGGGCCGCCGCATGAAAGGTCCTTGCCGCAATACTTGCAACACCGAGTGATCTAAGCCTGGTTCGCATCTCACCTGCTGCCCTTGCAGTGAAAGTAAGGGCCAGAACTCGCTTTGGGTCAATGACTCCAATATCAACGCCATATGCCAGGCGATGAGTTATCGCTCTAGTTTTTCCAGTTCCAGCTCCAGCAATTACACATACTGGCCCCTTTAGAGCAGTTGCAACACTTCGCTGCTGGGGATCAAGTGATGAAAGAATCTCATCAGCTAATTGCGCCACGACTGACCTGACAATTCACTCTCTGCAGCTGGGCCATACCAAGCATTAATCATCGCTCGAGCAACTGAAATAATTGGTGGCAGTAGTAGCTCGCCGCTTTCACATTTTGACTTCAAATCTTCTCGAGTTAGCCAAACTATCTCTTCAATCTCTTGTCCATCTGCCACAACTGAATCAGGATTTGAAATCACTGCTTCATAAGCAATCATCACTGATGCTGGAAATGGCCATGGCTGTGAGCCAAGATATTTCATCTCAGTAACTATCCCGCCGCACTCCTCTGCAACTTCTCTGATGACGCAACTTTCAAATGATTCACCTGGTTCCACAAAACCTGCAAAAGTTGAGAAGCGCTTCTCAGGCCAGACTTTCTGTCTCCCAAGCAAGATTCGATCTTTACTATCTTTTACTAAAACGATAATCGCCGGATCAGTTCTTGGATGATGCTCAGCGCTACAGACCAAACACTTTCGAACAGAGCCGCCAAGAATTGATTTAGTATCCTCGCCGCATTTAGAGCATCTCATATGGCTCTGATGCCACTGCGATAAGGCAAGGCTATGAACCGCAGCTCCTATTTCTAGATCATTTAGGTGAGCACCCAGCGTTCTTAAAGATTGAAAGTTCTCTGCAAACTCTTTTTGATCGCTCACCTGATGAACTACAAAATATGGCTCGCCGCTACTTGAGAGCCCTAGAAAATATCGCTCACCTTTAGCAAGCTCAGGTGAGATAAAAGTCAGCCCACTCTGGCTACATTCAAAGCGATCAGCGACCATAGAAATTATCTTCGCCTTGGAAAAGAGCTCATCAAGAGCTGCAGAATCACTGCGCAGATGGGCCGCTCGATCTAGCTTTGAGCGCGAGAGCGGGAGGTTTAGCAGCACGGGGCGACCCTACTAGCCTGCCCTCATGGCATCTACCCAGGGCTTTAGCCTGACCTGCTGGAACACCCTTCATGGGATGGCAATTCCGCCAAATTCTGGGGCAACGCTTCAAAGCGCGGTTAGTCAGATGCTCCAAGAAGTTAATAGCGATGTAATCACTCTCCAAGAAGTTGATCTCAATCAAGATAGATCATCTGGAGTTAATCAGGTAAGTCATATTGCCAAATTAATCGGCGCAAATTATTGGGCCTTTGCTCCCTCACTAATTGGAACACCAGGTGAGAAATGGAGCGCAGTAGAAGGTGAATTGATTTACACGCAAGACTCAGTGATTCCAAATCAGGCGATGTATGGAATTGGAATTGTTTCAAAAGTAAAAGTTAAATCTTGGCATCGAATAAATCTTGGAAAATCTGCCCTTGGCTTACCGCTTTTGGTTCCAGGAGAAAGGAGAGCGCAATTTATCTATGTCTCAGATGAGCCAAGGAGCGCTCTAGTTGCAGAGCTTGAAAATGGTCTATCAATTAGTACCACTCACCTCTCATTTGTCCCGGGAAAAAATGTTGCACAGCTAAGAAAGATAATTAAATGGCTTCCAAGTATTGCTGGTAAACATATCCTCACCGGAGACTTTAACCTTCCATGGGGAGTAGCAGCAAAGATCTCTAAGTGGCAAGATCTTGCTCCAGGTGCAACATATCCATCATGGAAGCCAAATATCGAATTTGATTACATCTTAAGTAAAGATATTGATGCAGATCAGGTTAAGCCTTTAATTCACAAGCACAATGGCTTAAGTGATCACAGAGCTCTTAGCATTACCATTTCTTAAGCAACTTCAGATTTTTTACTTAAACTCTCTCGATGACTCTTATAAATTGAAAGTAGTTCATTTCGCTTAACTTCAGGCATATTAAAGCTTGCAGCATAGGCAGACCAGGCTTTTAATTGGCTTAGCTCACTGCAACCATGGAGCTCTCTAATGAGCCGTTCCCAATCACTCTTATTTAATACCTTTCCAGAGCTACCTCTGGCAGCCTTTGCCATCTCCTCCCGACTTGGGCGCTTTCCTTTGGCAGCAAAACCTAAATTAGCAAGGCAGCGACCAATACTTGAAGTCTCACAATTCTCACTGGCAT
>CANNDP010000038.1 GCA_947503395.1 Actinomycetota bacterium | reverse complement strand
ACATCGCCGAGCTTTTTTATATTAGCCTCCAAGCGATGCATCTCAGCCATTTTCACTCGCTTTATCCCGCTTTTCACCTGATGCTTGAGCGCCGCCAGTCATTAGCTCGATTTTCGCCTTTAATTCTTTTGCATTATGAGCATAGGTAATTGTTGCCGGCGCCGTTGGTCTAATCGCTTTATCTTTTAGCACAAAGCTCATAACTTTCTTAAATACCGGTCCACCTAGATAGCCGCCCCAATGAAGGCCTTTTGGATCTTGAATCGTTACTGAAACCACATACTCGGGCTTATCAGCTGGCGCAAAACCAATAAAGGATGCGGTGTATCCGCTATAGCAACCACACTTTGGGTTGTATCTCTGGGCAGTTCCAGTCTTTCCTGCCACTCGGTAGCCTTCAATAGCAGCTGAAGCAGCAGTTCCTCGATTAGTTGCAACGCTCTCCATCATTAGGCGCATCTTCTTTGCAGTATCTGGACTAATAACTCTCACTGACTTTTGTTGACTTGCTGGGGTGTAGCGCCCTGCTCCATCGCTGATTCCTGCGATAACAGTTGGTGTTACACGAAGGCCATCATTTGCAATAGTTGCAAACACTGATGTTGCTTGAAGAGCTGTGAGTGAATAGCCCTGACCAAATGCCACTGTTGGTGCAGTAGTTCCTGACCAATCTTTAACATCAAGTAATTTTCCAGATTCCTCACCAGGAAGTCCCGAGTTGGCTTTCTCGGCAATGCCAAACTTCTTTAGATAAGAGTGAAGCGTGTCATTAGATAGCATCTCCCCCACTTTTATGGCGCCAGTATTACTTGATACGGCAAGGGCGCCAGTAAGAGTTAATTTCTGAGTGGGATGTTTCTCATGATCGCTAAATGTTTTATTTGAGCGCTTCAATTTCCAAGGAATGGTCATAACCGTTTCAGGTGAAATCTTTCCCTCTTCAACTGCAGCAGCAATGGTCATGACTTTGCCAGTAGAGCCTGGTTCATAGACTTCTTGAACTGAAGGGTTCTGCCAGCGATAAGGATCTACTCCTTTAGTATCCCCTGGAGTAAATGAGGGATAAGTCGCATGAGCTAGAACTTGGCCAGATTTTGGATCCATAACAACAACAGTTCCAGAGAGAGCCCGAGAGCTCTTTACTACCGTTCTAATTGCCTCTTGTGCTACCCATTGCACATCTCTATCAATCGTTAATTTCACGGTATTTCCACGAACTGCCTCTGCGGTTATCTTCTGCGTTCCAGGAATTATTGTTCCTGCTGCATTTGCATAGGTGTAGAGCCCATCAACTCCGCTTAGAGTGGAATTCATGCCGTATTCAAGGCCTGCAGCTCCAACTCCAGCCCGATTGATAAAGCCTATTACTGCAGCTGCCAATTCACCTTCAGGATATTCGCGAATATAGATTCGCTCAGCAAAGAAGCCCATTAATCTCTTAGCAAGGCCATTTTCACTTTTAGCAACTTCTTCATTGTAGGCATCTACAGCTGCTTCAAGTTTTCTCCAAACTTCAGGTTTAACTGCTTGGCTGATTACTACATAACGCCTTTCACCAATTAATTGATCTTTAAGCCAGCTTTGATCAACATCTAAAATTGGTGCTGCAATTTGGGCTAGCTCCTTTGGATGATCCACGATTGCTTGATCAACCAGGATTCGATAGGCGCTAACACTTCTAGCAAACTCGGTACCATTGATATCTGTGATTGCGCCCCTTGGAGCCATGATCACTGACTTCTTAGTTAGTTCATTTTCAGCTTTATTTGCCAGGCCAGCTGCCCTAACTCCTTGGATATCAATCAATCGCACTGCAAAAGCTATGAGAATCACTAGCGAAATAGCGACTAGGTAACTAATCCTTTTCTCAACTAACTTATGGTGGCTCATGGTTTGGCTTTAGCCGCCTTTTCTACCTCAAGCGGAATTGGCTCTGAAATATCAAGAAATGTCGGTGAAGAACTTGGAATCATTCCAAGTGATATTGCTCGCTCTGCCAGAGATTCTGAAGTTGAGAGCAGGGCCACCTGTCTAAGAGCCTCTTCCCGCTCTTCATTAACCATGATTGCTTCGATCTTGAGCTCTCTAACTTTTACTGCATCATTTCCCAAAAGAATATTTATGCCTAAAAGTCCAAGTAGGCCAAGGGCTAATGTGGCGCCAACTATTGAATAAAAGAGGCGATCAGTTGCTTGTTGACCTGGTGTTGGGCGAAGCTCTGGGACAAGCTTAAGGATTACCTTTGATGACTTCGCAATTGCTAATTTCTTGGAGCGCTCAAAAGCTGGGCTAAGAACCGATAGAGCCATTAGGCAGCCACCCGCTCAATTGCTCTAAGTCTTACCGACTTTGCCCGGGAGTTATCTAGAATCTCAGCATCACTGGCCTTCTGACTTCCGTTAAACACCAAAGAGAACTTTGCAGATAGCGCCTTAATCTCAATTGGAAGACCAAGTGGAGTCTTTGACTCTGTTGCTTGCGTGAAGAAGTTTTTAACAATCTTGTCTTCTAGCGATTGGAATGACATCACAACCATGCGGCCACCAACATTTAAGCGCTCAAGGCAGGCAGGGATTGCTCGCTCCAAGATTGCTAGCTCTTGATTAACTTCGATGCGAAGTGCTTGGAAAGTCCGCTTAGCAGGATTTCCCCCAAGGCGTCTTGCTGGAGCTGGAATTGATCGCTTAATTAAATCTGCAAGATCGCTTGTGCTTTTTATCAAACCACTTGCTCTTGCCTCAATGATGTTATCGACAATTCTTTGAGCAAATTTCTCTTCGCCATAGCTGCGAATAATGCGAATTAGCTCGCCTCTGGAGTAACTATCGATAATTTCTTGGGCGGTGATTCCACTGCTTTGATCCATGCGCATATCAAGTGGAGCGCTCTGAGCGTAGGAGAAGCCACGCTCAGATTGATCCAACTGCATTGATGAAGTGCCTAAATCAAAGAGAATGCCATCAACCGATGAAATTCCAAGAGAATCAAGGAGTTTTGGGGTCTGGTCATAAACAGCATGAAAAATTGTGATGCGATCTAAATGAGAAGATAGACGTTGACTGGCTTTATCAATTGCGCTCTTATCTCTATCAATACCAATTATCTGTAAATTTGGAAACTTCTCTAAAAGCGCCAGTGAATGCCCACCTAAACCCAAAGTGGCATCAACTAAAACTGGCTTCTCTTTATTTTCTAGTGAAGTTGATAAAACAGTGATGCAGCGATTAAGCAGAACTGATGTGTGTTCCAGCTTCATCTCTACACTCCTTAATTCTTAGTAGTTGTTAACTTCTTCTTCTTTCTTACTCTCTACTCTGGTCACCGCCGGCCGACGGATTGCGGGGGATAAACGGCACCGGGGAAGGGGCGCCGTTTATTTGAAGGTCGGCGGTGGCCAGAGGAGAGAGGAGATTTTTTCTTTTTTGCCCCTTGTTAAAAGAGGCCTGGAAATACCTCCTCAGAAACATCAGCAAAGCCTTTTTCACGATCTTTTAGATAGCTCTTCCATGCTTTGGAATCCCAAATTTCAACTCGAGTATTTGCGCCAATTACTACGCAATCTTTTTCTAAATCTGCATACTCTCTTAAGCCGGAAGGAATCATTACGCGACCTTGCTTATCTGGAATTTCATCATGTGCACCGGCAAACATCACACGCATGTAATCGCGAGCTGCTTTTGCAGTAAGTGGCGCTTGTTTTAGCTGCTCAGTAATTCGTGCAAATTCAGCAGAAGGAAAAACAAATAAACAACGCTCTTGTCCTTTAGTAATTACTAAACCTGAGGCCAATTCATCACGGAATTTGGCGGGAAGAATCAACCGCCCTTTTTCATCTAAGCGAGGTTCATGGGTGCCAAGAAACACTTAACAGACCTCCCCTATTCGACTTACCTCGCAGAACCCCCGTTCTGCTTAATTCCCCACTTTACTCCCTTTTCCTCCATTTTCAACCACCTCTCCCCATGCGCAAGCTGCCCTGGAAATGGGCTCCTCCACTGAGCTCTTTTGGGCATAAAAAAACCCGCCATGGGCGGGTGGCACTGCTGCTAGCTAGCTAACTATTCACCGAGATTACGACGATCCCATCTCTGCTCAAAGCCTTGACTCCATTTGCCTGGCCCCCTCTTAGGCCCTCTGCTCTGGGCTTTGGAGATAACTCCATTCATCAGTCCCCCGAGATTTGAGATAGCAAGAACTGCCCCCACAAGTGAGGCGATAAATCCAGCAACTCCGACAAGTGGCACTTGAGAAATCAAGCCGCCAAAGAGAATGAAAATTCCGAGGAGAATCAGGGCAAAACCAATTACCACCCGGCTCCTAGATGGGCTCTTGCCGCTGAACGTTGAGATCAGGCGAGGGTCATCAGCGGCTAGCGCCTCTTCCATCTCGGCTAATAACCGTTTTTCATGCTCAGATAGGGGCATAGGACTGACAATAGTAGAGGTGGGGCTATCTGGAAAGTCGAAAGAGTGAGAAGTTGCTATGAATCTTCGCTCTCATCATCGCCCTCTCCAACTAGCCGAGCAGGTTTTACAGAGCCACTTCCAAAGCGAGCAATGGCCCGATCAATAGCAACCTGGGCCTGGCTCCATCCAAGCTCCCGCTCTCCCAGCTCTAACTGCTCAACTGCGCCACTTTGATCAACTAATTGTTCAAGTGAAACCCCCAGAAGTCGGATTCTGGAGCCAGCAATTTTGAGTCCTAGATAGAGATCTTTGACTACTTCATAAATTTCATGGCTGCCACTAATTGATAGTGGCAGAGTTTTAGAGCGCGTGAGATTAGAAAAATCAGAGAAACGTACCTTCAAACCAATGGTTTTACTGCGCAAACTGCGAGCCCTTAGCCTGGCTCCAGCTCTTTCAGTTAAACGCAAGAGTTCTCTAAATATCTCATCTTGATCCTCGAGGTCATATGCAAAAGTTTCTGCCGCGCTAATGCTCTTCTCTGGAGCATCTGCTACTACTTCCCGATAATCCCTAGCCCAAGCAAGTTCATAAAGTGATACCCCAGCACTTGGACCAAGTGCTCGCTTTAAAGTTTCAAGTGGAGTATTGGCAATATCGGCAACGGTTCGAAGGCCTAGAGCTTGAAGCTCTTCATTAGTTTTTGGCCCCACTCCCCAGATTTCTGAAACTGGAAGTGGGTGAAGAAAAGTCAAGACTCGGTCGTGCGCTATTTCAAGTATTCCATTTGGTTTACAGCGCCCGGATGCTAATTTGGCGATGAATTTAGTAGTAGCAATTCCAACTGAGCAGGTTATTTTCTCTGATGCAAAAACTCTCTTCCTTATCAACTCTGCAATATTTCGACCACTGCCAAATAGTTTTCTTGATCCAGTTACATCAAGAAAAGCCTCATCTAGGGAGAGCGGCTCAACATGAGGAGTGAACTCAAAGAAAATCTCCATAACTTTTCTTGAAACTTGTGAATATCTCTCATGATCTGGCGGAATAAATATTGCATTTGGCGCCATCCGCTGCGCTCTTGATACTGGCATGGCCGCTTTAATTCCAAATTTTCTAGCAGCATAATTTGCCGAAAGAACTACTCCCCTAGCCCCTGCGCCAACTACTAACGGCTTTCCTTTATATTGCGGATAATCCAGCTCAGAAACTGATGCAAAAAATGCATCCATATCAACATGGAGAATGGTGGAATGCTCGCCCATCTGGCTACTCACAGATAGCTAGGCTACGCCACTTTTGATAAGCAGCTGATAAATCCCATGCCCCAATAGCTCTAAGTGAGATACCGCGTAGCCCAGTTCTACGGGTAGCGCCGCGAATTAATAGTAGCTGCGAGTTATAGAGCACTTCGGCATAGCTATGTTGAGCATCTTCAAAAAATGTTGCATCGCTACAGCCATATCCATCATCAAGAGTTAGAAAGATAACTCTCTTGCCAGAGCGAACTGGTGGGGTTTGTAGCGCTACTTTAACCCCAGCTACCAATACTAAAGATCCTGATCTTTGTTCTAGGAGCTGGTTAGATTTTATTGCTCCTATCTGATTGAGAAAATCAGCATAAAACTCAATCATATGATGAGAGATATCCATCCCTAGATACTTAACTTCATTTCTTACCAGTTCATGATCTTCTAAATCAGGTAGCCCTGTCTTAGATAAAGTGGGGATAAAACCTAGGCTTAACTGCGAACCAGTAACTACTTTAGTTCTACTACCACCAGACCATTTATATAAATCAGTTAGATGTAGTAATAAATCTCTACGATTTATCTCAGCGCCATAGAGGCGATCAAAGGCCCCCACCATTAATAAGGCTTCAGCAGTTGGCCTACTAACTGAGCTGCGATGGACAAAGTCAGCTAGATCTAAATAAGGGCGATTAGCGATAATTGTAGATATCTCTGCGCTACTAATTCCTGAGATATCGCTAAGAGATAGCCTGATACTTCTCTGATTATCGCCTTCCACTCGATAGCTAATATCAGAGTGATTAATATCAAGAGGAACGATAGTTAATCCATTTCGTCTAGCCTCATCTAATAGCAGGCGCTTGGGATACATTCCAGGTTCATGAGTTAGAACTCCGGCAAGAAATGCTGCTGGGTAATGGCGCTTTAACCAAGCAGATTGATAAGTGGGAAGTGCAAAGGCAGCGGCATGGGCTTTGCAGAATCCAAAGGAGGCAAAGGCTCTTAAGACATCCCAGATCTGAGTAATAACTTTTAACTCATAGCCTTTTGATAAAGCTTGGACAAAGAACCAATCACAGACCTCTTGCTGCCCCTCTCTACTACCAAGAGCTCTTCGCTTCTCATCGGCTTGGCCAAGAGAGGATCCAGTTAGGGTGGCGATAATTTCAATAACTTGCTCGTGAAATACCACTACCCCTTGGGTATCACTCAAGATTTCAGCTAAATCAGGGTGGAATATCTCCCTAGTTTTAAAACCTTGGCGGGCATTTAGAAATGGAGTGATCATGTCGCTCTTTACTGGCCCTGGCCTAAAAAGTGAGATATCAATTATTAAATCAGTAAAAGTCTCAGGGGTTAACTTTCCAACTAATTCACGCTGGCCTGGGCTCTCTATTTGAAAGATACCTAAAGTCTGAGCAGATTGGATGAGCGAAAATGTTTCACTATCATCTAAAGCTATTGCATCAATATCTATTACTTTTCCAGTACTTCGCTCTATCTCAGATATGGCATAGGCCAGAGATGATTGCATTCGAACTCCTAAAATATCTAGCTTTAAAAGCCCAATAGCTTCCACATCATCTTTATCCCACTGCACCATCGGATAATTACTAGCATTTATCTCAATTGGGGCTCTCTGATATAGCTCAGCGCTGGAGATCACCACTGCGCAGGGATGCATCGCAACATTTCTAGGTAGGCCATCTAAGCGCTCTGCAAGACCAACAGCCATTTTCCAGGTCGGGCTAGTTATATTTAAATTAGCAAGTTCAGGAAGATTAGTTAGCGCCTGTGAAATATTGCGAGCTCTAATATGAGGAAGTGATTTAGCAACTAGATCTATCTCCATGGGGGCAATTGAGAGAGCTGCTCCCACATCTCTTATGGCATGGCGAGCTCTATAGGTATCAAACATTGCAACTGTTGCAGATCGCATCGGGTAATTTGCAAATACCTGATCATAAATTTCTAACCTTCTAGCAGATTCCACATCAATATCGATATCAGGAAGAGCTCTTCGAAGTGGAGAGCAGAAGCGCTCCATTAATAAACCTAGTGAGAGCGGTTCAACTCCAGAAATTCCTAAGAGATGACAGATTAATGATCCAGCCCCACTTCCCCTTGCCGCTACTCTGATTCCAGAGGCTCGCGCGCGATCTGTAATATCGGCAACAGTTAGAAAATATGATTCAAAACCTAGACTCTTAATAATCTCTAACTCTTTTTCTAGTCTTTGGTTTACCTCACTATTGCTCTGGCCATAGCGCCAATTAATGCCAGCAATTGAGCGCTGCCTTAGTTGAATAGTTAGCTCATCTTGTCCTTTAGCCCCTAAAAGCTCAGGCTCTGGAAGATGGATAGATCCAAGGCCAATATCTTGGCTAGGTGATAGCTCTGCCTGCTTAGCAAGATCTTGAGTAGTACTTAGTAATTTACGGCTATTTCTCTGGCCCGAGGCGCGAGTAATTATCTCTGCTAAGTGATGCATCTCTTGAGAGCTTTTAAGAAAGGCCTCACTATTTTCGCGCTCTACAACATTTTTATGAAGCGGCAAGAGCCTTCGACTTGCATCGAGAATATCTGCTATCGGCGCATCCTGCCTTAAACACATCCTGGCAGCATTGCTAAGTATCGCCGGAAGATCATTATCTTCAGCAAAACCAAGCATCCTTGAAGCATGGGGAGTCGACCTTGGTCCATCTCCATAAATTAGATGAGAGACAATTTCAATTACTTGGCTTTGAAATAGTTCGCGGCTATCGTTATATAGCGATAACGCTTTTTCATATTGACGATTGGTAATAGCTCTAGCAATTAAAGAGTCAGGGCCTTGTAGCGATATCAGGTTACTGGTGTAGCTAGAGTGTTTCTTTAGAAAGTCTAAATCACACTCACCATAGCTTTTAAGTTCGCTCACTAGCCTTACTAAAGATCTCCATCCTTTATCTGGGGTAGCAAGTAATGTGATTCGACTCTGATTCTTGCAAGTGATATCAACTCCAATAATTGGAGTAATCCCATTTTCAACGCAGCTCTGAGTAAATCGAATTGCGCCATATAAGCCATCGCGATCAGTTAGAGCAAGTGAGCTCATGCCAAAGTCGCGCGCCTTCTCAACTAGAAGATGAGGAAGAGTGGTTCCATATTTAAATGAAAACCCACTAGCAAGATGAAGGTGAGTAAAACTCATGCTGGTCTTGAGGTGGGGCGAATCTGCCAAAGGCCAGGGGTATTGCTAGCCCCCTCTGGAATTACTTCAATACGTTCTATTTCAAAAGTTTTCATCACTCCAATAGGAGCTGCCTCTACGCGCCATAAAATCCGTCCACCATCATCTGGGCGAAATAAGCCATCGCTAGCTCTATTCCACCAACCACCAGATTCACGCCAAGAGCTAAGCAGGGCATAAATTCGATAGCGCTGACCTTTATAAGTGAACTCAATTGGCTCACCGCCGGATAGGTAGATCTCCGGTC
>CANNDP010000037.1 GCA_947503395.1 Actinomycetota bacterium | reverse complement strand
CGTATTTCTCAGCCCTAACCTTTTCGGTGTAGTAATCCCAATCCCAACTCTCTAGTTTTTCAATGCCATCTAGCTTGGCTAGCCGCTCAAGATCTCTACCTTCGGCTTTAGCATTTGCAAGAGCAGCTGGAGCAATCTTTCTGAGCATGTCATGGACTCTCTCTGGAGAGCCCGCAGTCTGCTCAGATAACGAATACTGGGCATGACTTTTCTTTCCAAAAATTTCAGCTCGCTTCGCCCTTAATTTGACCATCTTTAGTAGAACTTGCTTAGTATCGAAGTCATTTCCACGAAGACCTTTACTAAGCGAGGCCTGCATAATCTTTTTTCTTAGCTTTCGATTCTTTAGCGAACGCAGTAGAGGATGGCCAGTGAAATTAACGGCGCCAATCATGTATTTATCTTGAACACCACGCGCCTCAGCCGCTGCCTTGCAGGCCTTAATTTGATTTTCAGAAAGGCCATCTAATTCCTTAATATCATCGGCAAAGACAGCTAGATCATTGGTTTCACTCAAGACTCTTTTACTAAATTCGGTTTGAAGAGTCGATAACTCCTCATTAATCCGCTTAATTTCCTCGCGCTGCGAATCTGAAAGTCCCGCGCCTGCATGGAGAAAGTCGCGGTGATATCTCTTTAATAGCCAAGCATCCTCGCTATTTAAATTAAGTCCAGAGTTTACAAGTTGCGTAATTCGAGCAAAGAGCTTCTGGTTTAACTTGATTTTATCGGAGTGAGCTGCAAGCTTTGGAGCAATCTCTGCTTCTATTTTATCTATCGCATCATTGGTATCACTTGAAGATTTATTGTAAAAAACTGCTGCGACTCTACTTAAAATCCCGCCACTTTTCTCAAGGGCTACTAAGGTATTTTCAAAGGTCACTTCAGATTGGTCAGTAATCTCTTCAACCTCTGCTAGCTGTTCATCCATTCCGGCATAGAAAGCTGGCAGATAATCCTCTTCTGAGATTTCTGCAAATGGCGGTAATTCATACTCAAGGTTTGACTTAGTTAGGAATGGGTTTTGGCTCATTTGCTTCTTTCTTGGATAAATAGACGAGTATTTTCGAAGATAACGTCTGCATCATAATCAAGAGTTGCTACGTGGTAGCTATTTAGAAGTTCAATTCTCTGCTTTTCACTTGAACCAATCTCATTCAGAATTATCTCAGTATTGGAAACATCTAGGGTGTGATCATCAACGCTATGAAAAAGTAATACTGGCGTTTTAACTCCAGGTAGGCGCTTTCTAGCCAGCTTTAAATACTTATATAGCTGAGCTACTCCCTTGATAGGTAGGGCGTCATAACCCCACTCAGTTACGCCAGGTTTCTTAATATCATCTCCAACCGAGGCGCGAGATTTTTGCACCTTGGAAATAATGGAAACAAATTTGATTTGTAGACCTGGGATATGAATCATTGGATTTACCAGAACAATTCCATCAACTTTATCTTGGTGATCTGCTGCGACATAGAGACTATTTCCGCCACCCATTGATAAGCCAACTATGAATACTTTCCTACAAGTTTTCTTTAACTCGACAAGCTCCTGCTCAACTTTTTGGGCCCAACTAGACCAGTGCACTTTATTTAGATCCTGCCATCTACTTGCATGTCCGGGGATTACAGGAACAGAGACTTGATATCCCCTTTCGTTGAGAAAATGCGCGAAAGGTCGCATCGATGCTGGGGATCCAGTAAAGCCATGGACTAGAAGAACTCCAATATCAGCATTTGAACCGGAGCCCTTAGCCCGATAGTCAGATAACCAACCTTGGGGCGCTCCTTCAATGGCCATATGCGCACCCTAAAGTTAATCAGGCTAAATGTCATTAATCCCATCTATCTTTGCTCCATGAAATCTGAGCAGGAGAGCCAATTTACTTCCGCTTTCCAGCCAAGTTTTGATGAGATCTCACCGAGCCTTTATGAAACCACCTTTGTAGTTGTTGATCTAGAGACCACCGGCGGCTCTCATAACAGCGCCGCAATTACCGAAATTGGCGCAGTGAAAGTTAGGGCGGGTGAAATAGTTGGCGAATTTCAAACTCTGGTAAACCCAGAAAGTCCTATTCCGCCTTTTATTACAGTTCTTACCGGAATTACCGATGCAATGGTTATTGCAGCACCAAAATTAGGCGAAGCAATATTCTCATTCTTGGAATTTGTTGGCTCAAGTAAAGATAGCGTTCTGGTGGCTCATAACGCTCCCTTTGATATTGGCTTTCTAAAGGCAGCGTGTGCAAAGCTTGAAATTTCTTGGCCTTCTTATCAAGTGTTAGATACAGCAAAAATTGCAAGATATGTAGTGACAAGGGATGAAGCTCCGAATTGCAAACTCTCCACTCTCTCAACTTTCTTTGGCGCAACAACTAATCCAGATCACCGAGCGCTCTCTGATGCTCGCGCAACAGTTGATGTCTTCCATGGCATCCTTGATCGACTTGGAAGCTATGGCGTGAAAACTTTAGAGGAGTTAAAGTCCTTTAGCGCTCGTGTTACTAACGCCCAGAGAAGTAAGAGGTATTTAGCCGAGGGCCTTCCAAATACGCCTGGGGTTTATATCTTTCGAGATGAATCAGGGACACCCCTTTACATAGGAACAACAAGAAATTTGAGAAATAGAGTTCGCTCCTATTTCACCGCAGCTGAGACTCGAAAAAGAATTCACGACATGATCTCACTTGCCCACTCTCTTGATGTCATTCAAACAGCCACCATTATCGAAGCAGAGGTAAGAGAGCTAAGGCTGATATGTGAGAAGCAGCCACGTTTTAACCGCCGTTCTAAATTTCAAGCAAAGTCTTTATGGATCAAGCTGACCAAAGAAGCTTTTCCAAGGTTAGTTGCCATCAGAGGGGCTAAAGGACTTGATGATGAGAGCGGTTGGGCAGGGCCCTTTAATGGCCGAGATGAATCAGCGCGAGCAATAGAGGCGCTCTATGAAGTAACTCAGATAAGACAGTGCAAACCAAGAATTACTTTATCTTCCATGAAAAACGCGAGTCCCTGCGCTCTATTTGATATGAAACGATGCGGGGCTCCCTGTATTGGCCAGGAATCAATAGATTCATACTCATCGCATGTAACAGCGATTCATCAGAGCCTGCATATCGACTCTCGCCCCATATTGAATTCGCTTAATGAGCGGATGAAGGAACTGGCAAATCAAGAGCGTTTTGAAGAAGCAGCAGAGGTGCGAAATCGTTTAGGAGCGCTTATTAGGGGAAGTGCTAGAGCGCAGAGCATTAGAAGTTTAACTAGAGTCAAGGAATTAATCGCTGCGATTGCTACCTCTATTGATACTTGGGAATTTGTAGTTATTCGCCATGGCAAACTTGCGGCAAGCGCTACCGCAAAGAGTGATAATTACAAGGAAGTTATTGAGTCATTGAAATTAACTGCTGAGGTAGTAATTGATAATGGCGAAATATTGCCCGCCAGTCATCATGAAGAAGTAGAGGTTCTGCTTCGTTATTTGAATCAAGAGGGAATTCGAATTGTCGAAATCGATGGCATCTGGGCCCTTCCAACTTTTGGCTCAGCTGCAGCAAGATCAGAGATTGAAAAGGTTAGAGCCCAAGTTGGTGCGAATAGCTATAAGGAAGATTTTGCTAATTCAGTCGATAGGTTTGCCCAGCGCTCAACTAATTGAGCTGCTGCTCCAGAATCAACAGCTTGTTTTGCCAAGGTATATCCATTAGCAAATTGCTGGGTTATACCTAGATGAAAATCTGCCTTAAATGCTGCAATTGCAACTGCCGCATTAAGTAAGACTGCTTGGCGATAAGGGCCGCCTCTACCAGCAAAAATCGCTCTTGTTATATCCGCATTTTCACTAGGTGTACCACCTCTTAACTCATCAAGGCCAATTCGCTCAAGGCCTAGCTCGCTTGGATCAAAAATCTCCTTGCTTATCTCACCTTTGTTGATCTGATAAACCGTACTGGTCGTGCTTAGCGAAATTTCATCTAAGCCATCATCGCCCCTAAAGATAAAACCCTCGCAGCCGCGCTCGGTGAGAACTGTTGCAACAAGCTCTATTAATTCAGCTCTAGCAACGCCAATAGCCACCGCCTTTGGTTTTGCGGGATTGGCAAGCGGGCCAAGAATGTTAAAGACTGTGGGCGTCGCTAGTTCTTTCCTTGCACTGGCTGCATTCTTCATTGCAGGGTGGAAAACCGGGGCAAATGCAAAACCAATTCCAATTTTTCTTACACACTCCTCGACCTGCTTAGCCCCGAGTGAGATATCAATTCCAAGAGCCTCTAGTAGATCTGCTGCTCCGCTCTTGGAACTTGCTGCGCGGTTGCCATGCTTAATTGTTCTCGCTCCTGCAGCAGTTGTGATGATGGCCGCAGTTGTTGAGATATTGATAGTAGATGCGCCATCTCCCCCAGTTCCCACAATGTCGACAGCGCGATCAGGGATATCAATTGCAACACCTCTTTGATACATCACATCAACGAGGGCTCTAACTTCACTTGGCTTCTCGCCTTTTGCCTTTAGCAGAAGAAGAAAACTCTTTATTTGATCATTAGTTGCAAGGCCATCAAGAATTTGAGCCATTGCCCAAGTAATTTGCAGGTCAGATAAATCTTGCTTAGCTGTTAATTTCTCAACTATCTCATCCCAAGAAACGGTGAGTTCCATGATCGCTCTAGCTCTTACTTAGGAAGCAACTGGATTTTTAGCAAGAATCTCTGCAACATTTTTTGCAAGAGTAAAGGGATCAATCGGATGAGTAATGACTCCCTCTGCTCTAGACCAACCAGCAAGCCAGGCATCAGAACTTCGTGCCACCAAGACGATAACTACGCCGCAATTAAAGACTTCATCCTTTAATTGTTTTGCAACTCCCAGCCCGCCTTCAGGGACTGCTTCGCCATCAAGAATGAAGAGATCAAAATTCGCACCAGAATCGACAGCCATTCGCAGCGCCTTAGCGGTAGCAAATTCTAAAATCTTATGGACGCCTAAATCTGGAGAGATTTGCTGACCCAGAGCGGTTATTACGCTAGATCGAACGCTTGAATCATCTGAGTAGAGCGCGATTTTTAGGGTTTTCTGGCTGGTCTCCATAATTAAGGTAATTCTAGGGGTTTACTGACTTATCCCTTCGCTCAAGCTGAGCCAATATCCCGTGATGCGTTTCACCGCTATACCTATCTTATTTACCCCTTCGAAGAGCGGGTATTGCCCTCTTTTCGGGAATAATCCCCTCTATGAGTAGCGCGGTCTCCACACCACCTAGATTAAATCGCCCAAATATCGTTGCTGTTGGAACCATCGTCTGGCTCTCAAGTGAGTTGATGTTCTTCGCCGCTCTCTTTGCTATGTATTTCACAACTCGATCTGTGCAAGGCCCTGTTATCTGGGGTCAGGGTGTAGAGATGTTGAATATTCCATTCTCCGCCCTTAACACCACTGTATTAGTCCTCTCCTCGGTTACCTGCCAATTCGGCGTCTTTGCAGCTGAGCGTTTTCAAAATGCACGCACCGGTTCTCTTCTGCAATTTTCAAAATGGGGAATGCGGGAGTGGTTTGCTCTGACATTTGTTATGGGCGCATTTTTTATTGGTGGTCAAGTTTATGAATATGCAGAACTGGTTCACGAAGGCTTAACCATCTCATCTGCTGCTTATGGTTCAGTATTTTATCTAGCAACAGGATTTCATGGTCTTCACGTAACAGGCGGTCTAATTGCATTTTTAATTGTAATGATTCGAGTCTCAAAGGCGCGTCGCTTTGGCCACTCACAGGCAACGACAGCAATTGTTGTCTCTTACTACTGGCACTTTGTTGACATTGTTTGGATTGCTCTCTTTTCAGCAATTTATCTGGTGGCATAGATGAGATTTATTTCAAAGTATCGCCGCCATAGATTTGCTGGTCCGCTTCTTCTTCTGGGAGCTTTGCTCTTTGCAGGTCTTACCTATAGCGCTGCGCAAGCTGTAACAGAGCAGGCCACGCTCTCACAATCTGATAAAGCCACATTGATTGCAGAGGGTAAGGAAATATTTGCTCGTGGCTGCTCATCTTGTCATGGCTTAAATGCAGAAGGCGCTGGAGTTGGCCCATCGTTAATTGGCGTTGGAGCTGCCTCGGTTGATTTTCAAGTAGCAACAGGACGTATGCCAGTTGCCGACATGAGTCAGCAGATTGCCCGAAAAGACCCGGTATATAACGATCAAGAGGTGGCAGCTCTTGCTGCTTATGTTGCATCGCTAGCCCCTGGCCCAGCAGCAATTACCAATGAAGAGCTTGCTTGGGAGCGCGATGGAAATATGGCAGAAGGCGGCGAGCTATTTAGAAATAACTGCGCAATGTGTCATAACTTAGCTGGACAAGGTGGCGCTCTCACTCAAGGAAAATATGCTCCAACGGTTATGGGAGTTGAAGTAAAACATATATATGAGGCGATGATTACTGGCCCTCAAGCTATGCCAGTTTTCTCTGAGACCATTTTGACTCCAGAAGAAAAACTTTCTGTTATCAAATGGATTAAACATGCTGAGACTGAACCACAACTTGGCGGCGCAGCACTTGGTCGAGTTGGCCCAGTCACCGAAGGGCTAGTTGGTTGGGTATTAGGTCTTGGTTTATTAATTGGCGTGGCAGTATGGCTAACCGCAAAGGCTCGGTAGTTAGATGAGTAAAGAGCTGGCACCACTTTCTGACCCAGGACTTCCAGAGCATATTCATCGCAAAGCAGATGTTGATGTTAGAGCTGCTAAAAAAGCAGAGCGACAAGTTGGAATTTTATTTCTCTTTTCAGTTTTAGGTACTTTGCTCTTTGTATACGCTTACTTAGGAATTGATGAAGATGCTTTTATTTTTGTTCCCGTACTTGGAAGCACAAATGCCCATCAACTATTTTTAGGCCTTGGTCTGGCAATGGCGCTCTTCTTCATTGGGATGGCGGCAGTGCATTGGGCAAAGACTCTTATGCCAGATCACGAGGTAATTGATTACCGCAAAGAGCAACGCTCCAAAGATGAAGATCGCGAGGACTTTGTTTCAACGGTTAAAGATCGCGCAAATGAGGCAGGACTTGGTCGCCGCCCCTTTATTAAGCGAACGATGCTGCTCTCACTTGGCCTAGTTGGCATCTCTCCTGTTCTGCTTCTTGGAGACCTTGGACCACTTCCAGGAAATGATCAGAAAGAGACTAATTGGAAATCTGGCACCAGGCTTGTCACAGATCCAGGAGATCGCCCGATTCGCCCCTCAGATCTTGAAGTGGGCGGCGTTGCTCAAGTTCAACCTGAACTACCTGCCGGGAAAGTGCGCCACTTAGATGACATCGCAAAGGATTCTGTTCTTTTGATCCGTATCCGCCCTGAAGAATTTAACTTGGATGCTGAGCGCCTTTCATGGACTTATGAAGGAATCATCGCTTTTTCAAAGATCTGCTCACATATGGGATGTGCGGTAGCTCTCTATGAACAGACTACAAAGCATCTACTCTGCCCATGTCATCAATCAACCTTTGATGTGACAAGAGCTGCAAAAGTTATCTTTGGACCATCTGCCCGACCCCTGCCACAATTAGCCATCACAGTTGATAGCCAAGGCTATCTAGTGGCAAAGCAGCCATTTAGTGAACCAGTTGGACCAAGTTTCTGGGGGCGGAATAAGTAATGAGCGCAAGAGAGAGAGTTGCTGGCCAAGTTGCCAATTACGTCGATGAACGTACTGGCTCTGCTAAGTGGCTGAAGAAAACTCTTACTAAAGTTTTCCCAGATCACTGGTCATTTATGCTCGGTGAGATTGTTCTCTACTCTTTTATTATTTTATTGCTCTCCGGAACATTTTTAACATTCTGGTATGACCCATCAATGCGCGAAGTTGAGTATGAAGGCTCCTATCAACCGCTCTCTGGTTTGAAGATGAGCGCCGCCTACGCCTCATCCCTTCACATTTCATTTGATGTTAGAGGTGGGCTATTAATGCGCCAAATCCATCACTGGGCAGCGCTTATTTTTATGGCAGCGATGGTTGCCCACTTGATGCGCGTTTTCTTCACTGGAGCATTTAGAAAACCCAGAGAATTCAACTGGATTATTGGAGTTGGACTATTAACTCTTGGAATTGTTGAAGGATTCCTTGGCTACTCACTTCCAGATGATCTTCTCTCTGGAACTGGAATCAGAATCGCTGAAGCCATTATTCAAGCTGTCCCCGTTGTGGGTTCATATCTATCGTTCTTTATATTTGGCGGCGCCTTCCCTGGTGAGATGTTTATCCAGAGAATCTATGTAGTTCATATTCTCTTGCTGCCAGGAATCTTCCTAGCTCTTATTACCGTGCACTTAATGCTGGTTTGGTATCAGAAGCACACTCAATATCCAGGCCCTGGAAGAACTGAGAAGAACGTTGTTGGCTATCCCCTAATGCCTACCTATATGGCTAAGGCTGGCGGCTTCTTCTTTATCGTCTTTGGCGTAACAGCATTTCTTGGCGCTGTGGCATCGATTAATCCAATTTGGATCTATGGGCCTTATAACCCGGGACAAATCGGCGCAGGCTCGCAGCCCGATTGGTATATGGGATGGCTTGATGGCCTGGTTCGTATGGCTCCGCCTCTTGAGGCATATATTTTTGGCTACACGCTCTCATTAAATATTTTGATTCCAGGTTTGATAATTCCAGGAATTATCTTTACTGGAATGGCGCTCTATCCATTTATTGAAAGCTGGATAACTGGAGATAAGCGTGAGCACCACCTACTAGATCGTCCAAGAAATGCTCCCAATAGAACTGCTCTTGGCGCCATGTCTATTACCTTTATGTTGGTCACGCTAATTAACGGCGGTAACGACCTACTTGCCACTCACTTTGATCTTTCAATCAATCAGATTATGTGGTTCTCTCGTATCGGAGTAATTGTTCTGCCGCCACTTGCCTTTGTTATCACCAAGCGAATCTGTCTATCACTTCAGAGAGCTGATCGTGAACTTGTGCTCCATGGCAAGGAGACCGGTCGCCTTGTAATGCTGCCTCACGGTGAATTTATTGAAGTCCATGAACCATTAACTCCAGAGAAGGCATACCTTCTAACCCAGCATGAGCAATTGCCAGCACTAGAGGCAAATCTAAGCAATGAATATGGGGTTAGAAATCCGAAGGCAATTCGTTCAAAGATTCGCTCTCGTCTATCTCGCTCTCAAGCAGAGCAGATTGCTAAACCAACAGCAAATGATGTTAAAGA
>CANNDP010000036.1 GCA_947503395.1 Actinomycetota bacterium | reverse complement strand
ATCGATGATGGCATCTTCATCCTCGGTGATAAGTCCTGGTCAATTGATATGCAGCGCTATAACTTCCAATTTACTGGCCAACGTTTTCATCGAATTAAAGGCGGAAAGATTGTGGGTCAACTAAAAGATGTGGCCTATCAAGCAACTACCACTGATTTCTGGGGGGCGATGAAGAGAGTTGGCGGCCCATCAACTTATGTTCTAGGTGGCGCATTTAATTGTGGAAAGGCGCAACCAGGACAAGTTGCCGCCGTTAGCCATGGCTGCCCAGCAGCTATCTTTGAGAAGATAAACATTCTAAATACCGTATCTGAGGTGGGCAAATGATCTCTGCTCAAGATTTAGTCGAAAAAATTCTTGCTAAGGCAACCAGCGATGATTGCATTGTTTTAGTTAGAGATAAGACTCAAGCCAATCTTCGCTGGGCCAGTAGCACTCTAACTACCAATGGAGTAATTGCTACCAGATCGGTAACTGTCATTGCCTTTATTGCATCAGGATCATCTATGGCATCAGGCGGGGTTACTAGAACAAGTGTTGAAGAAAGTGATATCGATTCAATCCTTGCTGAAGCTCTCGCTGCTGCTAAGGCATCAGGTGAAGCAGATGATTACTCCCCACTTTCTAAAGATGTTAGCTACGGAAACTGGAGTGATAAACACAATCCAACTGGGCCAGATGTATTTTCTAAATTTGCTCCAGATCTAGGCTCGATGATGCAGGCTTCAAAATCAGATGGCATTGAATTATTCGGATATGCCGAACATACCCATGAGAGCATCTGGGTTGGCTCTAAAGGCGGGATGAGACTTCGATATGACTCACCTGTAGGAAGAGTTGAGATGACTGGAAAGTCTCATGGCCGCTCAAGATCTACCTGGTCAGGGGTTGAAACTCATGATTTCAAAGATGTTTCAATTGAAAGAATTGATAGAGAGATTCGCCAGAGGCTTAATTGGCAAGAGCGCAAAGTTGATCTTCCTGCAGGGCGATATACCAGCATCGTTCCGTCGGGCGCGGTAGCTGATCTCTTCACCTACATGATGTGGGTTTCAAGCGGCCGTGATGCATTTGAAGGACAGAGCGTATTTTCTAAAAAAGGTGGCGGAACAAGAGTTGGTGAGAAGCTATCTAATAAGAGCCTGCAGCTCTATAGCGATCCAAAGGATCAACAGCTACCGGGATCTCCTTTTATCTCTGCTGCAGTTAGCACGCCATTTACCTCAGTCTTTGATAACGGGCAGGAGGCAAAGAAGGTTGATTGGATTAAAGATGGAGTTCTTACCTCGCTCTTGCAGACAAGAGCTAGCGCTAAATTAACTTCTCTGCCCTACACCCCAGTTGGCGATAATTTAATTATGAAAGTCGATGGAGCAAGTGGAAATCTCGAGGATCTAATTAAGAGCGTTGATAATGGACTTCTTCTCACCACGCTCTGGTATATCAGAATGGTTGATCCCAATACTTTATTGCTAACTGGGTTAACTAGGGATGGGGTTTATCACGTCAAAGGCGGCGAAGTTGTGGGAGCTACCAATAACTTTAGATGGAATGACTCTCCAGTTAGCGCGCTATCTCGAATTGCTCAAGCTTCAGATAGCGCTTGGACTCAACCAAGAGAGTGGGCTGGAGATATAACAAGTATGAAAGCTCCAGCACTTGTTATCAATGACTTTAATATGTCAACGGTTAGCCCTGGAAGCTAGAGCTTAATAACCATCTAGGGCAAGGTTTACTAAGCGATCTGCTTCGTGATTTTCTTCCCTTGGAATCCAGGTGAAGGTAATTAACTCAGGTGAGTGGATCTTCTTTGCCTCCATTGCAAGTTTTGCAAGAGGGATATTTTTAATCTTCCATCGCCCGCTCATCTGCTCCACAACCAACTTGCTATCAAGTCGAGCCTCAATCTGGGCTGCGGGATCGATTTTATTAGCTGCTCTTATCCCAGCAATTAGACCTTGATATTCAGCAACGTTATTTGTAGCAATTCCAATTTTCTCTGCAATCTCTATTAAGACCTTATCACCCTCACAGACCAATGCTCCATAGGCAGCTTGACCTGGATTTCCCCTTGAGCCGCCATCTGCATAAATTATTAACTCTCTTGCCATTTAATTAATCCTTATAAGAATTCTGCGACACTCTTCACATCGTACTAATTCATCAATTGCTAGTGAATTGATCCTAGTTAGCTCTGCTGCGCTCATAGTTAAGTGGCAGCCCTGGCACTTTCCATCAGAGAGTCGAACTGCTGCAAGGCCATCACTTGTTGATCTAATTTTCTCATAGAGTGATAAGAGCTCTGCCTCAATCCCTTTAGCTAGAGCATCTCGATCAGATTTTGTAGCGCTTACTGCTTGGCTGATCTGCTCAAGTGCCTGGTCGCGATCTTTTGTTATTGCATCAACTTCAATTGATAATTCATCACGTCTCTTTGATAGCTCAGCAATTCTGCTATCAAGGCCTTCTAGGCGCACCATCACTTCTAGCTCAATATCTTCAAGCTCTGCTCGCCTTTTATTTAGTGATTCCAATTCATGTTGAGTCTGCTCGAGCTCTTTTGGGCTTCCAAGACCTGATGAGAGGCGTTTTTCATCTTTTTCAATCCGAGATAAAACTTGCTCTACATCAAGCTCTGATTTTGATAGCTCATGCTTGATATCACTTCGCTCAGTGCTGGCAGCAACTGCTAGATCTCTTGCGCTTGCAAACTCCAAGCGCTTTTCATCAAGGAGCTTTGATAGTGGCAGATTATTTGCTTTGTGTTCGAGTTGCATGAGAGATGAATCAAGATCTTGGAGCGCAAGGATGCGCTCTTGGGATAATTTCTCAGCTTTCATCACTTCCCCACTTTAGGCTAAGAGGGGAAAGTATCTATAACTAGCGCTCTCTTCTCTGCTGATTTACGCTTACTCTCCTGATGAGAAGAAATCTTGCAGCCCTTATCTCACTTACTCTGACCCTCTGGATTCTTCCTGCCACCACTGCTGTAGCTGCAAATCCAAAGGCTGGAGCAAAGTGCACCAAGGCAAAACAAGTTAAGGTCTACAAAGGATTTCAATACACCTGCATTAAGTTAGGAGCTAAATTAGTTTGGAGTAAAGGCGTAAAGGTAGTGATTCCTACGCCAACTCCGACTCCTACGCCAACTCCGATTCCGACTCCGACTCCAACTCCGACTCCGACTCCGACTCCTACGCCAACTCCGACTCCGACTCCAACTCCGACTCCGACTCCGACTCCAACTCCGACTCCTACGCCAACTCCGACTCCTACGCCAACTCCGACTCCAACTCCGACTCCAACTCCACTCCGACTCCAACTCCGACTCCAACTCCGACACCGACTCCAACTCCGACTCCAACTCCAACTCCGACTCCGACTCCGACAAAAGTTGGTTACACAATGGATCAAGTAAAGGCAAACAGCACAAGTGCGAGCTGTTGGACCGTAATCAACAACAACGTATACAACTTAACTAGCTGGATCTCTTCTCACCCAGGAGGGGCGGGAGCAATTCGCGGACTATGCGGAGTTGATGGCACCTCCACTTTCAGAGGAAGGCATGGCACTGGTGGTTCACCCTCAGCCACTTTGGAGAGTTATTTACTAGGGCCCCTTTCAAAGTAATTCAAATTACTCCTTCAGGGACTGAATATTAAGTTTTATCATTTTCAGCAGTAACTTCTCATCCACTTTCCAATCAATGGGAACTTGAATAGTCTTCTTATTTACTTTATATCCTTGCAAGTCTTTCGTCATTGCGACTAGAACTTTTGGATTCCAAGGCGCAATAAGTATGTGGTTTTTGAGTATTGAAGCTCCAAACAAATACTCACTTCCCATTTTTAGCATCGGCTGATTCCAAGCAATTACCAGCTCTAATTTTGGATATTTCTTCTTAATAACTCTAAATATTTTCTTAATCGTCTTGCTCTTTACTTCATCCTGGCCCTTTAGATATCCCTCTAAGTCATCAAAGCGCTTAGAACTCTTGGAGCCCCTGGAATACATAACTAACGCATTGGCATGAGCCTGGCTAAAGCCATGTTCTTCTCTTAAGTAAGAGATCTGCTGTGGGTATTTAAGATCAGAAATATCTTTCATAACAGCAAACCAATAGCCCATTGGTTGGCCATACTTTGCTTCAATCTTTGGAAAGTACGCCTGGCGACTTCCGTTATCTTTTACAGCCACTATTTTCTAGCGGGGCCCTGCAGCTCTATGGCCACAACCTTGCGTGTTACTACAGCAGCAAGTGCAATTAGCTTCTGGGCAGCCACAAGGGCATTTGAAATCTTGGCTTGCACCACTCATTGACCTAGTCCTTATCTATCAAGCTAGTAAAGGCCCAACCCCAAGCAAGGCAGAAGAGAAAAACTCCGAGAATATAAAGTAAGTCGCCCATGGATAGATACTACTTTGTAAATCAATCAAGAGCAGGATAAACGGTCATTAGAAAGGAGTTGTGGGCGCTGAGGGTTTTGAACCCCCGACCTACTCGGTGTAAACGAGCCGCTCTACCACTGAGCTAAGCGCCCTATCTAAATACCTGCGCAGTCTATAACGATGCTAGCGCGCTTCTGTAATCCTCGATTTTTCTCGCCTCAGCAGGGCTATTTACTACGCTCCAGCGCACAATACCTGCCTTATCGATAATGAATGTGCCGCGTAGCGCAAGGCCGCGATCTTCATTAAATACTCCATATTTCATCGCAACTGCGCCATGGGGCCAGAAGTCAGAGAGAAGTGGGAAGTTATAGCCCTCCTTCTCTGCAAAGACTTTCTGGGTAAACATCGCATCACATGAGATTGCAAGGAGTTCGATACTTTCATTTTGGAAAGCCGATAGATCATCTCTTAGCGCGCAGAGCTCTCCGGTGCAGGTTCCAGTGAAAGCAAATGGGAAGAAGACTAGAACGACACTCTTCTTGCCTCTAAATGAGGAGAGTGAAACTTTCTCTCCAAATTGATTTACCAATTCAAAATCAGGTGCAAGATCTCCATTTTTTATTGACATTATTTTCTTCCACTCTTTCGCGCAACCAATCTAGTTGCAGTCCAATCCTTTGATGCTGGAATTGTTGAGGTAAGACTTAATCCTGCAGTCTGGGCAGCATCTTGAATATCACTTGGCTCAACATGTCCTGGCCTTGAAACTTTTGGTGTTAGAAGCCAGATCGGACCTGATTCACTTAAGTAGGTAAGGCAATCAACTAACTCATCGATTAGATCGCCATCATCTTCGCGCCACCAGGTGATAACTGCATCTACTACTTCTTGAGAATTCTCATCAAGAAATTCACTTCCAGTAGTAGTTGAGATTTCGCTACGAATTGCTTCATCGCAATCACTTCCAAAGCCTCGCTCTAATACGAGATAACCGCTCTGGATTCCCATTCGGGATGCCAGTTGCCCTGGCCCCACCGGCGGGGTGCTCAATGCCTTCTCCTTAACATTCTTAGCTCGCTCAAAAGTTGAGCCTTATGGGCTAAGTCCACACTCTTAAGGGCTAGAAAGCAACTTGGTGAAAGGGGCAAACTCACACTCCTTGGATTTCACTCAAAGCGCCATTTAAGGCAAAGATAGCCCTGTGAGCCCAGGCCCAGAGAATATGAATAATCTCCAAGACCTCCATGTGGATCAGCTAATCGATGCAAACCCTGATGAAACTGCCGAGTGGCACCAGAGCCTTGATTCCTTAATTAAACATGCCGGACCAGCCAGGGCGCGCTACTTAATGCTCTCACTTATTAAGCGAGCTCATGAGGCAAATATTCAACTTCCAAATCTGCGCCTTACCGATTACATGAACACCATTCCTCCTGAGAGTGAACCGCAATTTCCTGGCGATGAATTTGTAGAGCGAAGAATTCGGGCATACATCAGATGGAATGCAGCGATCATGGTCCATCGCGCCCAACGCCCTGGAGTTGGTGTTGGTGGACACATTTCAACCTTTGCATCATCTGCTGCCTTGTATGAAGTTGGTTTTAATCACTTCTTTAAAGGAAAAGATCATCCAAGCGGAGGCGATCAGATATTTTTCCAAGGACATGCATCACCTGGAATGTATGCCAGAGCATTTCTTGAAGGACGCCTTAGCGAGCACCAATTAGATGGATTTAGACAAGAGCTCTCACACTCTGGTGGCGGACTCTCCTCCTATCCACATCCAAGACTTATGCCAGAGTTCTGGGAGTTTCCAACTGTATCTATGGGACTTGGTCCGATTAATTCAATTTATCAAGCCCGCTTTAATCGCTATCTTCATAACCGCGGAATTAAAGATACCTCGGGCCAACACGTCTGGGCATTTCTTGGCGATGGCGAGATGGATGAACCAGAGAGCGTTTCAGCGCTAACTCTTGCTGCTAGAGAGAACCTAGATAATTTAACATTTGTCATTAATTGCAATCTGCAGAGACTTGATGGACCAGTGCGTGGCAATGGAAAGATCATTCAAGAACTTGAAGCCCTATTTACTGGCGCTGGATGGAATGTAATCAAAGTAGTTTGGGGAAGAGAGTGGGATCCACTCTTTGCTATGGATAAAGAAGGCGCGCTAGTTGAGCTGATGAATAAGACGCCGGATGGAGATTTCCAAACTTATAAGGCCGAAAGCGGCGCCTTTGTGAGAGAGAATTTCTTTAATCGCGATCCAAGAACAGCTGCGATGGTGGCTAATTGGAGCGATGATGATATTTGGAATCTAAAGCGCGGCGGCCATGATTATCAGAAGCTCTACGCTGCTTATCAATCAGCGATGAACCATAAAGGTCAGCCCACTGTAATTCTTGCTAAAACCATTAAGGGCTGGACCCTTGGATCACATTTTGAAGGACGTAATGCAACCCATCAGATGAAGAAGTTAAAGCTTGAAGATCTCAAGTCCTTGCGAGATCGCCTCTATCTAGAAATAGATGATGAGAAATTAGATGAAAAGCTTCCACCATATTTCCATCCCGGAAAAGAATCTCCAGAGTTCCAATACATGATGGAGAAGAGGGCAGAGCTTGGTGGATCAGTTCCAAGAAGACGATCAAAATCAAAACCTCTTCCCCAGCCGCAAGATTCAGATTTTGCAGTAATGACAAGAGGCTCTGGAGCGCAAGAAATTGCCACCACGATGGCCTTTGTTCGCCTGCTTAAAGATCTAGCAAAAGTTGAGGGACTTGGACATCGAATTGTTCCAATCATTCCTGATGAAGCTAGAACTTTTGGTATGGATTCACTCTTTCCAACTATGAAGATTTATTCGCCTCATGGCCAGCAATATCTGGCAGTTGATCGAGAGTTGATGCTCTCTTATAAAGAATCTACCTCTGGAGTGATTCTGCATGAAGGTATTAATGAGGCTGGATCAACTGCTTCATTTACCGCTGTGGGAACCTCCTACTCAACTCATGATGAACCAATGATTCCCGTTTATATTTTCTACTCCATGTTTGGTTTCCAGAGAACTGGAGATGCATTCTGGGCAGCGGCAGATCAGATGGCACGCGGTTTTGTTATGGGAGCAACCGCTGGAAGAACAACCCTTAATGGCGAAGGTTTGCAGCATGAAGATGGACACTCACAACTTCTAGCTTCAACCAATCCCGCAGTCGTTGCCTATGATCCAGCATTTGCCTTTGAACTAGGCCATATCGTTAAAGATGGTTTGAGGAGAATGTATGGCGAAAATAGCGAGAATATTTTCTACTACCTCACTGTCTATAACGAGCCCTATGTTCAACCAGCAGAGCCAGAGAATCTAGATGTTAAAGGTTTATTACAGGGTATCTATCTCTATTCAAAGGCTAAAAAACAGCGCAGAGCTAAGCGCCGAGTCAATCTTTTGGCCTCAGGAGTAGCTCTTAATTGGGCACTTAAAGCGCAAGATCTGCTTGCTAGCGATTGGAAGATTAGCGCTAACGTATTTAGCGTCACTTCTTGGAATGAGCTAAGGCGAGATGGCCTAGAAGTTGATCGCCATAATCTGCTAAACCCTCTAAATAAAAAGAGCGCCTACCTCACCACTAAACTTAAAAACTATAAAGGAAGCGTTCTTGCAGTTAGTGATTACATGAGAACGGTTCAAGATCAAATTGCGCCATGGGTGGAGCAGAACTTTGCCTCCCTTGGAACCGATGGCTTTGGTCTATCTGATACCAGAGGCGCGCTACGTCGCCACTTTAAAGTAGATGCCGAGTCAATAGTTGTTGCAACTCTCTCACAGCTGGCAAATCAAGGAAAAATTTCACCTAAAGTTGTTAAAAAAGCAATTGAGAAGTATCAGTTAGATAATGTCACTGCAGCAGATCCAGGAAATACTGAAGGATCTGGATGATTTCTCGCTTTGGAATAGTCGATATCTCTCCAACAACTTTCTTTGGTGGAGAATTTATCGGTGCCAAAGCTGTAGTTGATGAGGCGGTTGCAATCTCTGCCACCATCATCAGAGAGGGCCATGAGGGCTTTGATGCCTATGCAGTTCTAGTTGATGAAAATGGAAAGATCTCTTCACGCGAGAAGATGGTTGAGATTTGGCCAAATAGCCAGAGATTTGAAGCGCATCTAAGGCCCAAAACTCTAGGTAATTGGAGTTTCTATATTGAAGTAAGTGCCCAAAATCCTGGAGAGTTTGCCAAGACTCTAATAACAAAATCAGAGAGTTATCCAATTAAAGTCGAGCGTGAGAGAGCTCTTATTGGAAATTGGTATGAATTCTTTCCTCGAAGCGAGGGGGCTATAAAAAATAGTGATGGCTCAATAAGTTCTGGCAACTTTAGAAGCGCAGCAGATCGAATCGAAGATGTAGCCAAAATGGGTTTTGATGTTTTATATCTCCCGCCGATTCATCCAATTGGATACTCCCATCGCAAGGGTAGAAACAACTCACTTAACGCAGGCCCGCTTGATCCTGGAGTTCCTTGGGCTATTGGTAATGAATCAGGGGGCCATGATGCAATCAATCCTGAGCTTGGAACATTTGATGATTTTAAATATTTTCTTAAAGTTGCCAAGAAAAACAATATTGAAGTTGCACTTGATCTAGCCCTGCAATGCTCCCCCGATCATCCTTGGGTAAAGACAAATCCAGAGTGGTTTACAAAAAGGGCTGATGGCTCAATTGCATATGCTGAGAATCCTCCAAAGAAATATCAAGATATCTACCCCTTAAATTTTGATAATGATTATCCAGGGCTCTTTGCAGAAATCTATCGAGTTGTAACGCTATGGATTGAACTTGGAGTAAATATCTTTAGAGTTGATAATCCGCATACTAAGCCAATTAACTTCTGGGCAGATTTTAT
>CANNDP010000035.1 GCA_947503395.1 Actinomycetota bacterium | reverse complement strand
TTATGACAGGCAAAGTAAAGGCTAAGAAGGCAGGCAAGAAATCCACAATTAAGAACCCCCGGCGCGGGCGGGCCACTACTTCTCGGATAAGTTCTAAGAACCAGATAACTATTCCAGTGGAGGTGCTGCGCGAGATGTCTTTAACCCCTGGCGATCAAGTTGAATTTCATATTAGTAAAGAAAATCGCCTAGTAATTACTCCAGTTGACTCTGAATGGCTAAAAACACTCGATGAAATCTTAGGAAGTATGAGTGAAATTTATGAGGGCTTTGATTTGGAGAAAGAAAGGCAAGAGTGGGACAGCAAATACTTCTAGATACCACGGTCTTAATTGCAGGACTTCGCGAAGGTGATGCTCACTATCAACAGGCTCGTGAGATCTTCATGGCAAGCAGCAAATCAAGCCTAGCTATTAGCGCCATGACTTTAACTGAGGCGCTAATTCGCCCGCACGCACTTGGCGCAATTCATGCCACTCGGGCCGAGTCAAAGATAAGAGAGTTGATTGGAGATATCTACGCCTTTAATTCTGAGGCAGCAAATCTTTCCGCTAAAATTAGAGCTAGTCAGAAAACTAGAATCTCAGATGCAATCATTATCGCTACTGCGATTGTCAATGATCTAACTTTGCTCTCCTTTGATCGCAAGATGATGGGTATCTATGAACGTATTAAATAGACCAAAGCTGCGCGGCATTATTCATTTAGTGATGTCCCCACTTGCACTAGTTGCTGGGCTGGTATTAATAACAATCACAACAGAGCTTCGCGGCAGAATCACGCTAACGATATTTACTCTCACTGCAGTCTCGCTATTTACTTGTAGCGCGATCTATCACCGCGTTCCTTGGGGGCCTTCTGCTAAGGCAATCTGGCGCAGAATTGATCATGCCAATATTCCTTTTCTAATAGCTGGCACCTACACCCCTTTTGCAATCTATCTATTAGATAAGAGCCAAGCGGTAATACTGCTCTCACTAGTCTGGGGCGGGGCCCTGCTCTCTGGAGTATTTAGAGTTTTCTGGCTTAACGCACCGCGCTGGCTCTATGTGCCGATCTATCTAGCACTTGGTTGGGCCGCGCTCATTTATCTTCCTGACTTCTATCGAAATGGCGGGCTAGCAGTCTTTCTTTTAGTTGCCTTTGGCGGAATTCTCTATTCACTGGGCGCGATTATCTATGCGCTTAAGTGGCCTAATTTTTCTATCAACTGGTTTGGTTTCCATGAGTTGTTTCACGCCATGACAGCTGCTGCATTCATCTCACACTTTATTGCTGCGATTCTGGTTATAGTTGGATAACTATGAGCGTACATATCGGAGCAGAAAAAGGCGAAATTGCCGAGCGAATTCTTCTTCCTGGAGATCCATTAAGAGCTAAATGGGTTGCTGAGAATTATCTAGAAAATGTTAAGCAATATAACTCGGTAAGAAATATGTTTGGCTTCACTGGAACATATATGGGCGAGAAAATATCAGTGCAGGGAACTGGAATGGGACTTCCCTCTGCCTCTATCTATGTCACTGAGCTCTTTAACGAATATGACGTTCAAGTCGCAATTCGAATTGGCACTGCTGGCGGAATTCAAGATAAGACTAAGGTCGGCGATTTAATCCTTGCTATGAGCGCATCGACTGATTCCAATATCAATAGACGTATGACCAATGGCCTTGATTTTGCTCCGCACTGTGATTTCAAATTACTTATGGCTGCCTATGAAGCATCAAAGAAGTTTGAGCGAGTCCATGTCGGAGGGGTTTCATCGATGGACTTTTTCTATGATGAAACAGATTCTGCTAAGAAACTTGCAGCCCATGGCGTTTTAGCACTTGAGATGGAGGCAAGCCAGCTCTACTCAATTGCAGCTAGAAAAGGGCGCCGCGCACTAGCAATTATGACTATCTCAGATCATGTCTTTACCCATGAAGCTATGGATTCAGAGGCTAGAGAGCGCACCCTAAACGATATGGTTGAAGTCGCGCTCCATGCAGCACTTAAAGGTTAAGCTTTTTAATCCCTCGTAAATCACAAAAACCACTGTTTGCCCATTATTAACCAGATAGTCCTCCACTATTAGCCACTTCTTCTTGCCTTTTTTCTCAGTCCTTTTGCCTTTCATTACTACCCTTTTCCAACTCCAACCAACCTATCAGAATGGAAAAAGATGAAAAAAGGTCTGGCCATATCTCTTGCCATTTCACTGCTTGCAAGTGGAGCAGTTGTGAGTGCTCAAGCCTCTGAAGCGCCAACATTAATCAGCACCGCAACACTTGCTAATCAGCCATTGAAGACAATCTCAAATCAAGCCCTGCCTAACTCTGTCGCTGATGACTTTGGTGTGCAGTTGGGTGGATTGGGATCTGACATGTTCCGAGTCCTTGGCACTGCCTATGGCGAATATTGGGTTGTTACCGATCGTGGACCGAATGTCGATACAGTCTTGCCAACCGGTGGCGGCGCAACTGGATTCTTAGTCCCTGATTTCTCACCTCTTATCCTTAAAGTCAAAGTAGATGGAAGCAATATCTCAATTCTTCAGACCATCTCGATAAAGGATCGTGCCGGAAAAGGTATTACTGGACTTCCAAATATTGCTGGCTATGACGCAATTCCATCTGACATTAAGGGCACAACTGGTGCCTCGCTTTATAACCTAGCAGGCCTTGATGTTGAAGGGTTGGTTCGAACCAGAAACGGTTCTTTCTGGGTCGTTGATGAATACGCACCAAGCTTGGCTCTGATTTCATCCAAGGGCGTTCTTCAAGAGCGTTGGGTCCCAGCTGGATGGAGTGGAAATCCAACTAACTACAAGATCAATAAAACAATGCCAGGAATTTTCCTAAAGCGTAAAGCAAATCGCGGCTTTGAGGCTCTAGCTATGAGCCCTGATGAAAGCACCTTATATATCGGTCTGCAGAGCCCGCTGCTTAATCCAAGCACTGCGGTTGGAAATGCAAGTCGGATGACTCGCATTCTTCGCTTCGATGTCTTGGCAAAGAAATTCACTGGAGAGTTCATCTTCCCATTTGAATTACCAGCCACAGTAGATAAGACGACGACGAAGACAACCGAGCTCAAGCTATCGGCCTTAGTTGCTCTTGATAATGACACGCTATTGGTGCAGGAGAGAACTGATAACTCATTCTTGCTCTCAACTATTGAGCTAAAGGAGAGCGCGAATATTCTTGGCTCAAAGTGGGACTTGCTTGAAACTACTCCCTCTCTTGAAAGCTGGGCAGTTGCAGTGCCTGAAGGGGTTGCTGCTTTGATCACCAGCTTAGAGAAAAAGATCGTCTTTGATTCAAGTGCTATTGCCTCAATGCCCACCAAGATTGAAGGTATGGCGGTGCTAGATAATCAACATGTAGCCCTAATCAATGACAATGACTTCAACTTTGCCTACTCAGCAACTACCGGTAAGGCTGCAACGGGGACTAATCTGACAAAGATCCTGACGGTGAAGTTAGCAAAGCCTCTTCCTACCTATCCTGATGTGTTCACGGCTCGCCTGGGTCGTCTTTGCTTCAGTGTAGGAATGGTCGCTGGAGATTTGAAGTGCACCAACAATAAGGGCTCAATTCGCTGGCGTAGATAAGACCTAAATAACTAGCAAAGGCGATGTAGCTCTCGCCTTTGCTAGTAAAGCACTCGCTTCGGCAGGCAGAGAATCGAGTTGCGATCACTGCCTTCGCCCTCATTATTCTCAATGGCAAAGATCCCGCCGCGCCGCTGCCAATCATTGAGGGAGAGAATGCGGGATAACCCAGATAGTTCATTAACTTCATCCAGTCTTAAATGCTCATAATCAGGAAGGATTGAGCCCTGGTGATTAAAGACTGTGCTGGCAATGCAGATTTCATCGTCTTGAGTTAAAAAGATTTCAATGATGCGCCCCTGTTGTGGCCAATCAATTAGCGATGACGTTTCAATTTGATAGAAACCTCTTGTAATATCGGGACCAAAGTAGGCGATTCGATGTCGATGAGTATGGCCGCAGATCCAAGCGATAACCGCCGGCTTAGTAATTAGATAGCTTTCAATCTCTGCACCTAGCACTCGCCTAGCCGATGGGCTATATCCGTTGTAGATATCTTGAATTGGATGATGGCTAGTAATTACGATGTACTTATCTTTGATCTGCTCGACCTGCTCCTTAAGCCAATTGAATTGCTCTTGATCAATAGATCCTTGCCAACCTCCAAATGGATTAACGGTATCTAGAGCAAGGATGATGATTGATTCATAATCTTTTCGCCAGTACTTTCTATCACTTCCAAGATGCTGACTTGAAATTCCATTATCTTCATCTTCACGATAGAAGTTAATGTTCCACTCAATTGGAGAGAGAAAATCTCTAGACTCATCAGCACTTACCGTCATGACCTTTGGAGCAATTGGTGAGGGATAGGCAGCTGGTCCCTGCTCAGAGACTTTTGAGAGCGCTTGTAGCGCTTCCTCATCAGAGAGCTCAAATATCTTCTCATCAGAGGTCACCGATTCTCGTAGCTCTTCATTAGGTACGACAGTTCCCTGCAGAAGCGCATCATGATTTCCATGAACCGCTAGAAATGGATATTTAAGACCAGAGGAATAGAAGGGTTGGCGAATGGCGTGTAGTAACTCTGGAATTGTGGGAAAACCATATAAATCCCGAGGAAAATCATTGCGCTCCCCTTTCGGAGTCCCATGTGGATTCCAGAAAAATGGCGAGTAAAACTCGCCTCCAACTCCCTCCCACTTATCTTTAGCGCCACTATCAGCTCGCAATTTTCCACCAAGAAGTAGTGTGGTTAGCCAATCTAATTCATTGGATTGGGCATTATCGGTTAGATCTCCGGTGATTAGAACTGCGCTAATTGCTGTTTTTGTGACCGGTGCCAGATCAATCCGATTTATTGCCTGCACCGCACTCTCCAAGACCTGCGTGGTTAAAATCTCATGGGCTCGATAAGTGCCAATTAGAGTTCCAACAATGCTTGATGCTGGATGATGCGGATCTGCGTAGCGATCTAGGTATTCAACTCTGGCAGGTGATTGAGCATCACAGATGTGAGTATCGGTGATATGAATCAGATTTATCAAGGACTTCTTGACTGGGCCCAATGGTTTTCCAATATGGCTATCTGCTCTATCCAATAGCAGATGACGCCAACCATGGCTATTGGCAACGCCCTTTGTTATTGAGCTGGCAAAAAATGGTGAGGACATTACTCAGTAACAATTAGGGACTTGGCAGATGAGGTGACATGGACTACTTGACCCATCCGATAACGATCAATCATGGCAGCTGGCAAGACGGCGCGGATATCAACGCTGCGCTCCAGTGAAATCTGCACCATAGCAATCGGACCAAGAAATGAAATACTACTAATTTTGCCTGCAACTCCAATATGGTTTGGTTCGACAATTTCAATCGCCTCAGGACGAATCAAGGCTTTTAGATTCTTACTTCCTGAAGCAAAGCTTGATTCATTTGCTAAGGCAAAATTTGAGCCTAAAGTTGCAACAGTATTTCCGGAAACCACTGCAGGAACCTCATTCATGATCCCAATAAACCTTGCAACTGTTGGGTTAATTGGCTGGGCATAGACTTTTTGTGGGGTATCGATTTGTAGCAATCTACCCTTATCCATCACACCGACACGATCTGAAATCGTCATCGCCTCCTCCTGATCATGGGTGACAAATAATGTGGTGATACCAAACTCACGTTGTACTCGCTTGATTTCATCTCTGAGTTGATCTCGAACTTGAGCATCAAGTGCTGAGAGTGGCTCATCTAAAAGCAATACTTTTGGGCGAACCACAATGGCGCGGGCTAGTGCCACTCGCTGTTGTTGACCGCCAGAGAGTTGATGGGGGTAGCGATCAATCTGGCTTCCTAATTCAATAATTTCAAAGATTTTATTGACTCGAGAATCAATCTCACTTTTATTTATTTTTCTTGTGCGCAGTCCAAATTCGACATTCTGCCGAGCAGTCATATTTGGAAAGAGGCTATAGGCTTGAAAGACCATGCCAATGTCACGGTCTGCCGCAGATGTATTGGTTATGTCTAATGAATCAAAGAAAACTTGACCTGAATCCTCTTTCGTTAATCCAGCTAAAATTCTAAGCGCTGTGGTCTTTCCGCAGCCTGATGGACCAAGGAGAGTAACTAGAGATCCTTGCTCTATCTCAAGCTCTAAATGCTCGAGAGCAATTGTCTTGCCATAAGCTTTCTTAACACCCGCAAGATGGACCTTTGACATTACTTCTCCCCCATCGCTATTTAGCTCCTGCAGTAACTAGAGTTCTGCTCTTTCGATTAAAGAGATTTATGCCAATTAAAATTAGCCATACGCCAAGCAAGCTAAGAACAGAGAGTGCAACCGCTGTTGAAGCATTTGCCATGCCAGCAACTGCTAGCTCTGTTGGAAAGGTGTCCCAGAGAAGTAGTGAGGCATAAGCAAATTCACCAAGCACCAGAGCAATGGTTAAAAATATGGCTCCATAAATTCCGGTTAAGACATTAGGGATTAAAACTTTGCGAATAGCTGCACTAAAACTAGCTCCAAGTGAGCGAGAGGCGTCATATAAAGTGCGAGCATCGATTGTGGCAAAGGATGCATCGATAGCTCGATAGCTAAAAGGCAGAGCCAGGATTACATAGGCAAATATCAGCGAATTTGGGGTTGATTTGAGCCAAGTTGGCATTGAATAAAGGAATCCAACGGCCTGCACGATGGGTGGAATCACTAATGGCGTTAGTGTTAGGAATTCCACCCATGCACGTGCCCCAGGGATGACAAGGTGTAGATACGCAACCGTTGGAATGAGCAAAAGAAGCGTCAATAACACCGTGCCAAAAGCTATCTGTAGTGTAAGGGAGAGAGATTGCATTAATTCTTGATTGCCAGCTGCGCTCCTAATTGGTTCTGCGCTATATCCACCCTTGCCATCTTCAAAAGCAAAATTAGAGGCTGCGTAAACTGGAATTGCAAAGAATGAAATACCGACAAGAATGATTAAGCCCCGGACTGCACTACTTACTAAGTTCATCGCCGCCATTGGGAAGTCCTTTTTTCCAATAACGCATAACCTATAGTTGAGATGCCAACTAAGATAACCATCCCAAGCCCAAGAGCCATAGCAGTGTTAGCCCCATCGACTTGGACATTTGAACTAATCAAAGATGCGATCTGGACTGGAACTAAAGCAAGTGATCCACTGGTTAACGCTGCAGCCGTAGCATAGGCAGCGAAAGAGTTAGCAAAAAGAAGGAGAAAGAAACCTAGGAGTTGTGGCGTTAGGATCGGAATTAAGACTCTACGCCAATAGGTGGAATTACTTGCGCCAAGGGATGAGGCTGCATCACGCCACTCAATTTTTATATTTTCAAGCACGGGCAGAGAAATCAAGACCATCAATGGAACTTGGAAGTATAGATAGACAATTAATAGTCCTGAGAACGAGTAGAGCGTCCAGCTTCCCCCATATAGCTCAATGCCAATGTCCTTTAGAAATGTTGTCAGGGCTCCATAGGTGCCAAGAACTGCAATAAACATAAAAGCAAGAGGAACCCCGCCAGTATTTGCTAGCACTCCAGAGGCGGTAGAAACCAACTTTCTCAAATAGGACCATTTTGTGGTGGCCAAGGCATAGGCAAATAGGAAGCCAAAAACGAGTGAAATCAGGGCTGAAACCAGGGATAGTTGCGAACTTAAGATAAAGCCTTCTCGATATATTCCATTACTTATCGTGGCAAAGTTATTTAAAGTGAATTCATTTTCTGAATTTAAGAATGAAAATCTAAAAACGGCCGTAAGAGGCAGGCCTAAGAATATTGCCATATAGATTAAGAGCGGGGCTAAGCCGATTAGCCCCGATCTCTTAAGCATTATTTAACCCTTCATTGTTATTGTGCAAAGCTAGATCATTTGTGTAGCGAAAGTTGGACCCTCGAACCAACTTTCGCTACTCAAACGTTTTCAGGCAGTACTACAACTTAGGCCAAGCGGGAGTTAACAGAGCCTTAGCTAGTAGTTGCTGCTGCAAGGATGGGAAGACCGGCTTTGCGTTTTTTGGTGTAGCTGGCAAGAGCGCGTAGGCAGCTGCGTTTTGGGTCTTGGCTTTCACCATTGCATCAAGGCGGATCGGACGAGCGCCTCCCTGCAACCACAAGTTCTGACCTTCATCGCTATATAGGAACTCTTGCCACAAACGAGCTGCAGCAGGATGCGGAGAGTTCTTCACAATAGCTTGCGCGTAAAACCCACCGAGCAAACCATCTGATGGAACAACCACTTTCCAGTCAACCTTTCCTGCTTGGTCCTTGTACTTAGCATGTAGGTAATCCCAATCTAGGAGTATTGGGGTTTGACCTGCTGCCACAGTAGAAGGATTTGCTGCCACGGGAACGAAATTTCCAGAAGCTTTCATCTTCTGCCAATATTCAAGTCCAAATTGAATGTTGTTAGCACCCTTTACTCCTCCACCTGCGGCGACGGATGTTGCCATTACTGAGAGGAAGGCTGAGTTGGAGGCAGTTGGATCGCCATTAAGCGCTACTTGATTCTTATAGATTGGGTTTAGAAGATCTGCAAAAGACTTTGGTGGAGTCTTAACGATATTGGCGTCATAACCGATAGCGATATATCCGCCGTAATCTTGATACCAAAGACCCTTGGGATCCTTAGCTGCATCTGGAATGTCTTTCCAAGTTGTGACTTTATATGGAGCCAGGAGTCCTTCTTGTGCGCCCTGCACTGCAAATTGCAGACCTACGTCCAAGACATCTGGCATACGATCTTGACCCTTGAGGGTGCGAACTGCCACTAATTCCTCAGCTGAGCTTGCCTCTGGATCATAGGAATTTACCTTAATCCCATACTTCTCAGAGAAGCGCTTGATTACATTTCCGTAATTTGCCCAGTAATCTGGAAGAGCGATGGTGTTTAGCTCGCCCTCTTTCTTTGCAAGCTTAATTAATTCCTTGAGTCCACCCACATCTGCTGCGGATTGAGCTTGTGCTGGTTTCTTTGGTGCTGCTTGAGCGATTGCAAAATTTGAAGATAGCGCTAGTGCTAGCACGATGCCAACTACAGCGCGTAAAGATTTCTTTTTCATGCGACTCCTAACGTCGGTGGCAGAAGTCAAGTTCCCAACTATTAAATTTGAGTAGATTAATCCTTGCAATCAATCGAATATTGGGTAAACAAAAATCCCCGATACTGTAATTAGTATCGGGGATTTAACCTTGCGTTAACTAGCGATTCTCTCCAACTTGGTAATCATCAAGGCGAACTGCCTCTCCTGATCCTGTGGTATCAAATGGCGCATAGTCATACTCTTCATAAGCTGCATAGACCGCAGCCTTTGCCTCTTCAGTAGGTTCGACTCGAA
>CANNDP010000034.1 GCA_947503395.1 Actinomycetota bacterium | reverse complement strand
GTGGTATAGACCGTTAAGGCTTCTTCTCTTCCCTCAATATTGAATTTAACTTCAGCTCCAACAGATTTTCCAATCCAATTGCGCTGCATAGTTAGAACTTTCTCAGGCCACTTGCCCTCGAGTTCTTTCATGTCATCAAGTAATCTCTCAGCATAATCAGTGATTTTGAAATACCACTGACTCAACTTCTTCTTTGTTACTGGATTATCACAGCGCTCACATAGCCCTGCAATTACCTGCTCGTTTGCTAAAACAGTCTGGCAATCTGGGCACCAATTAACTGGTGAGTTCTTGCGATAAGCCAGTCCCTTTTCATATAGTTTTAAAAATATCCATTGATTCCACCGGTAATACTCACTATCGCAGGTATAAAGCACTCGATCCCAATCAAATGAGCAGGCATACCTGCGCATTGAAGCTTTCTGGGTATTTATATTTTCATAAGTCCAAATACTTGGATCTTCATTGCGCTTGATTGCAGCATTTTCAGCAGGGAGACCAAATGCATCCCAGCCAATTGGATGCATGACGTTAAAGCCTTTTTGCACCCAGTAACGAGCAATCACATCACCTAAGGCATATGCCTCGGCATGGCCCATATGAAGATCGCCCGATGGATAGGGAAACATATCCAGTACATATTTCTTAGGGCGGGGATCACTTGCATCCCCGGATCTAAATGGCGCTAGCTTGTCCCAAATTGGCAACCACTTCTCTTGAATAAAGTGAAAGTCATAGGCCGAGAGCATTGCCCTAGATTACCGCCAATTAACTCCAGTTAATTCACTACTAACGCTCCAGAGGTTTCGAGCCAAGCCTTGATCATAGGCAATAGAGCGAGCTCTTGTTGCTTTTGGAAAACCACGCATCTCCATCAATCCATCAGGACCAAGATATGAAGCGCCATAGAGATTTGAAAATGTTGCAGCGCAGAGAGTTGGAAGCGCTCCCCTTGATGCAGATTGCGCAATAAGGGCGTTAGCAAATGCTGTGCCTCGCTGCTCAATAATGCTTCCCCGCATCTTTGGTCCAACGCTTTGCAAATTAGTATTTGCATAACCAGGATGGGCAGCAAATGCGCTAAAACTATAATTGGCCTTTCTAGCAATTCTCTCTAATTCAAATGTAAATAGCAGATTAGCTAATTTACTTGCCCCATATGCCGACCATGGTTGATATTTATTTCTGCCAAGACAGATATCTCTAATTGCATCTTGGCTACCTTCACCAAAATTTCCAAGTCTATGAGCCGCACTTGAAACTGAAACAACTCTTGATTTGATTCGATCTGATAGAAGCCCAGCAAGAGCAAAGTGGCCTAGGTGATTAACACCCATTTGTAGTTCAAAATCATCGGCAGTCTTTGTAAATGGAGTAGCCATGACCCCAGCATTTAATATCAAAACATCAATATCTTGCTTTACTTCTCTCGCTGCTTTTCTAACGCTGTTTAAATCTGTTAAATCTAGATGGAGAATTTGAGCTCTCTGGCTTGATAACTCTTTTACTACCTGCTCGGCTTTCTTTAGATCGCGCGCAGCAATTGTTACCTGCGCCCCTGCTCTAATTAGTTCTCTAGCGCTCTCAAGACCAATGCCGCTAGTTGCTCCAGTGATAAGAAAATGTTTGCCGCTTTGATCTCCAATATCGCTAGCGTTCCAGCCGCGCGGAATTACTTGAAGAGCGAGCGCATTTTTCTCTGAGTTGCTATCCATAACGTGGAGCTAAGGGGACTTGAACCCCTGACCCCCTGCATGCCATGCAGGTGCGCTACCAGCTGCGCCATAGCCCCGAACTTTTATTACATTTTTAAGGTAATAGAACAGACCTTACCTCAAACTACGCCCCACTTTCCTCTCCATATATCGGCTCCGGTAGTGAGCCAGAGTTATGTTCTACTAAAACCCAGCCAGAGCGATGATGGCCATTTTCTAGAATCGACCATGAAGCATTGGATAGTCCGCCGATTGATGACCATTGTTTCATCGGCATATCAAGCATCTTGCCTAAAATACATCGCGCAGTTCCGCCGTGGGTTGCAACTATTAGAGTTGAAACATCGCCGCGTAAACCCTTTTCAATTGCTCTAACAGCTCTTGTGGCAATCTCACTTCTCTTCTCGCCAACTTCTCCTGCCCTCTCATCATCTCCATCTAGCCAATGAACAAATCGATGATAATCCTCAGCTCTATTCTGCTCCCCAGTCTTTCCTTCCCAATTGCCACCATTAGTCTCTCTCAAGTCCGGATCAATGTGAACTTCAAGGCCAGCTAACTTGGCTAGCGCTTCGGCAGTCTTTCTTGCTCTAATTAGATCGCTTGAAATTATTTTCGAAGGTTGAAGATTTAGAAGTAGTGGCGCTGCTCGCTCTGCTTGGCGAATACCAACCTCATTTAAAGCAATATCAGAATGTCCCTGAAATCGATTAGCGATATTCCAATCAGTCTGGCCATGGCGCCAGAGAACTATGCGTTGTCTCTCCATTTTTATTTGCCTGCCTTGAATGCCTCAGCTGCCGTTAGCGCATCTAATTTGATACTTGGACAATCATTCCAAAGCCGATCCAGGCTGTAATACTGGCGTGCCTGCTGAGTTTGAACATGAACTACTAAATCTTGATAATCAAGAAGAATCCAATTCTCTGAACTCTCTCGTCTAGTTGGCTTCTCCCCCAAGAGTGATAATTGACGCTCTACTTCATCAGCAATTGCATCAATTTGTCGCTCATTACCTCCACTAATTAATAGAAATACTTCACTTAAGAGCATCTGTTCTGATAAATCCATTGCCAATAAATCACTGCCCAGCTTCTCTATAGCGGCAGCGGCAGCTATCTGGGTATGTTCAAGCGTTGATTTACGCGGCGGCATAGATCCCTTGGCTTTTTATATAGGCAGCAACTCCGGCCGGCACAAGTGAATCAAAAGGCTCTGATGTCTTTATCAAATTACGAACCTTGGTTGAGGAGATATCTAGCGCGTTCATCTCCATCTGGCTATAGGTAATTGACTTTGCAACCTTTGCACTTTCTAATTTCTGGCCAGGGCGAGTAATTACTAGAAATTCCACGCTCTTTGCTACCTGCTCTATCTCTTTCCACTCATCAATTTTTGCAAAAGCATCGCTACCAATTATCCAAACTAGATTATCGCCAGGATTTTGTGAGGTGAAATAATCAATGCTCTGAAAGGCATAGCTTGGGCTTGCATCATCAATTTCAAATCTGCTTATCTCAAGCTCTCTATATCTGCTCATACAATCTTTCAAAGCAATTTCAACCATAGCAAGACGGTGGGCCGCACTAACTGCAACGCTCTTCTGCCAAGGATTGCCAGCAGGAATAACAATGAATTTTTCAAAACGAGCAGAGCTTAAAAGTTCTTCAATGACAAAAAGATGCCCATTGTGAATGGGGTCAAAACTTCCCCCAAATAAGGCGATTGATTTAGTCGCGATCAAGGCGTAGTACTAGATAGAGCATCAGCATTAAAGTGGCAAAGGTAAAGACTCCGAAAAATATTGGGGAGGCAGGAAGTTCACGCTTGACCTCACTGAAGCTCTCCATCAGCGTCACAATTGAAAATAACTTCATCACTTACCTATCCTAACCCTTAGGCCCATTCTGCAATAATTCTATAAAACTCTTCTCATCAAGAGTGGGAACGCCAAGCTCTGCCGCCTTGCTTGCCTTAGATCCTGGCTCACTACCAACAACTACATAATCTGTTTTCTTAGAAACCGATGAGGAAACCTTTCCACCCCGCTCAATAATGGCCTCATTAACGCTATCTCGAGTAAAACTCTCTAACGAACCGGTAACTACCAAGGTCATTCCTTTTAAGGTTTGGGCTTTATCACTTGATGAAACCCCCTCCATTCTCACTCCAGCTTTTGCCCATTTAGCCACAATTTGAGCGCGCCATTCTTGAGCAAAAAATTCTTTAACGCTCTCTGCGATTACTGATCCCACGCCATCTACTGAGGCAAGTTCCTGAGTACTAGCAGCAGCAATTTTTGCAATTGAGCCAAAGTGATTGGCAAGACCTTGCGCTGCAGTTGGTCCAACATGGCGAATAGATAGCGCAACCAAAATTCTCCAGAGTGGTCGCTGTTTTGCTTCATTTAGCGCCTCAAGTAATTTCTCAGCATTAGCGCCAAGTGTTCCATCTTTCTTCTTAAAGAACTCACTCTTTAGCAATTTCTTGCTATCTAGATCAAAGAGATCTGATTCATCAACAATTAACTTGTCTTCTAATAGCGCGCTCGTTGTTTCATAGCCAAGTACATCGATATCAAGAGCGGCTCTTGATCCGATGTAATAGATACGCTCGCGCAGTTGTGCTGGACAACTTCTTGTATTTGGACAGCGAATATCAACATCGCCCTGGCTCATGGCGCGAAGTTTGCTGCCGCACTCAGGACAATTACTTGGCATTACAAATGCGCGCTCTGTCCCATCGCGGCTTTCAAGAACTGGGCCAAGAATCTCAGGGATAACATCTCCTGCTTTTCTAAGAACTACAACATCGCCAATCAAAATCCCTTTTCTTGCTACCTCCTCCATATTGTGAAGAGTGGCATTGCTTACACTCGAGCCCGAAACTCTTACCGCTTCCATAAATGCAAATGGCGTTACTCGCCCAGTTCTACCAACGCTAACTCTGATATCAAGAAGCTTGGTAGTTACCTCCTCTGGCGGATACTTATAAGCAATAGCCCATTTTGGTGCGCGCGAGGTGAAACCAAGAGTTCTTTGAGCTTCTCGCTCATTTACCTTTATTACTACGCCATCAATTTCATGCTCAATTCCATGGCGATTTTGCAGGTAATACTCGATAAATTCTTTTACCTCACCCTTATTTTTCGCCACCTTAAAGCGCTTACTAACTGGAAGCCCCCAACTCTTCATTAGTTCATAGCCCTGACTCTGTGTATCCAGAGTTAATCCATCAAGTGCTCCAATTCCATGAACCACCATTGAAAGTGGCCGTGAAGCTGTCACTCTTGGATCCTTCTGGCGAAGAGATCCTGCAGCTGCATTTCTAGGATTAGCAAAGATGGCCTTTCCAGCTTCTTCAAGTTCATCATTTAATTGCGCAAACTTGCTTAAAGGAAAGAAGACTTCGCCCCGAATTTCAACGCGCTGCGGAATTTTATCTCCAATAAGTTGATGTGGAATTTCCTTAATGGTCTTTATATTTAGAGTTACATCCTCACCTGTGATGCCATTTCCTCTGGTAAGCGCTCTTACTAATCGCGATTGCTCATAAAGAAGATTTATCGCAAGGCCATCTACTTTGACTTCGCAGAGCCAGGTATTTTCTTTACTCTCTTTGGCAACCCTTTCAAACCAGGCATCGAGCTCTGATTCATCAAAGGCGTTATCAAGGCTCATCATCTTTTCAATATGATCAACTGAATCAAAGTGGGTTGAAAAGCCTCCCCCTACTTCAAATGTGGGTGAGTGAGGATCTCTTAACTTTGGGTTCTTCTCCTCTAGTTTTAGTAGTTCATTCCAGAGTTGATCAAACTCGCTATCTTCAATTATTGGCTTATCCAATACATAGTAGCGATATTGATGATCCCTGATGATTTCAGCAAGCTGGGCCATCTTGGCTCTAATTGCGCTATCGCCTGCCATTACTTAGTTCCTGTTATTGTCGCTGAGCCAACTACTCGATCACCATCATAAATAACCATTGCCTGACCTGTTGCAAGTCCAAAGATTGGCTGATCAACAACTGCCTTTAGCTCTGGCAGTGGGCCGCTTTCATCAAGAAAGTATTTACAGCTATGGGCGCTGCCATGGGCTCTAACCTGAATAAATCCACTCTTTTGCCCACTTGGCTTTGGGCCACACCAGATTGGGTTAAGGCCAGATACTTCATAAATTGCAAGATCTGCTTTAACTCCAACAACCACGCGGTTATTTACCGGTTCAACTTTTAGCACATATCTTGGCTCGCCTGTCTTCTCTGGAACGCTTAGCGCAAGACCTCGTCTCTGTCCGATAGTAAATGTGTAGGCCCCGTTATGTTCTCCTAATTTATTTCCAGCCTCATCAACAATATCTCCAACCTGGCTGCCTAATCTCTCTCTTAACCATCCAGCATTATCGCCAGATGGCACAAAGCAGATGTCATGGCTATCTGGCTTAAGGGCAACAGATAAACCACGTGACTTTGCTTCAAGTCGAACATCATCTTTAGTGGTATCACCAAGTGGAAAATGCGCACCATTAATCTGCTCTTGATTAAGCACTGCTAAAACATAGGATTGATCTTTTCCAGAATCCACTGCTCGATAGAGCAATCTCTGGCCATCGATATCTTTAGTTTGTGCGTAGTGACCAGTTACTACTCCATCAAAGCCCATCGCCTTTGCTCGATCTAAAACAGCTGCAAACTTAATCTTCTCATTACATCTAAGACAAGGATTTGGAGTATTGCCGGCAGCATATTCGGATAAGAAGTTCTCAACTACGTTTTCATGAAACTCATCAGACATATCCCAGATATAAAAAGGAATTCCTATTACATCAGCTGCTCGTCTTGCATCATGTGAATCCTCAATCGTGCAGCAGCCTCTAGCTCCGGAGCGGTACTTCTTTGGGTTTTTAGAGAGGGCAAGGTGAACGCCAATTACTTCATGACCAGCCTCTTTCGCTCGCGCAGCAGCAACAGCTGAATCAACTCCTCCGCTCATAGCTGCGATGAGTTTCATATCTTTATTTTCAACCTCGGTAAGCGGCTCGGGCGCGATCAATTACGCGCTTGATACATGCTTCAAGATATTCGATTTCACTCTCACTATTGCTGATTCCAAGGGAAAAACGCAGAGAGCTGCGGGCTTGAGCCTCACTTCTTCCCATAGCTATAAGAACATGGCTAGCTTCCTGGACTCCAGCGCTACAAGCAGAGCCTGTACTACAAGCTATTCCTTCAGCATCAAAAAGAAGAAGCATCGAATCACTCTCAGTTGAAGGAAATTCGATATTGGCAATCCCAGGCAATATCTCTCCTTCTAAAGGCGAATTTAATCTCACATCACTGACCTGCTCTTGAATTGTGGAGATAAGTTTTGCTCTCAAAGCAAATATTTTCTGATAATTACTCTCCATATCTCGCATTGCAGAAGCTGTTGCTGAAACAAAAGATGCAATACCGGCAGCATTAACTGTTCCGCTTCTGATATCTCTCTCCTGTCCTCCGCCGTGAAGTAATGGAGTGATATCTACGCCCTTTTTCAAAACCAGAGCAGCCACCCCAACTGGCCCTCCAACCTTATGGGCGCTCACTGTCATGGCAAATAGAGCAAGATCTTTAAAGGAGAGTTGAACTTTCCCAAGGCTTTGAACTGCATCGCTATGAAGCGGGATTTGGTATACCTCTGCCAGCTTTGCGATCTCTTTAATTGGCTGAATTGTTCCAACCTCATTATTGGAGTGCATCACACTTATTAGAGCTATCTCTTCATGGCGCTCTTTGATTACTGATTCCATCTGCTCAAGATCTATATATCCATCTTTATTAACATTAATCATCAAAATTTCTGCCTGCCCAGATTCACCGAGCCAGAGCGCTGGATCTAGAACTGCGTGATGTTCAAAGGATGAAATTAGGATTAATTTTCGCTTTGGATCTTCTTTTAGTCGATGCCAGAAGATTCCTTTAATGGCTAAGTTATTAGCCTCTGTTCCTGATGCGGTGAAGATAATCTCACTTGAGTGGCAGCCAATTAGATTAGCTAGAGTCTCTCTTGACTCCTCCACTTTCTTTCGCGCCAAGCGTCCATTGCTATGAAGGCTTGATGGATTTCCCACCAGTTTTGTTTGTTCAATAAAGCTCTCAAGTGCCACCGATGAGATCGGGGTGGTTGAAGCATGATCGAAATAGACCTGAGGCATATTGCTAATTCTAAATGTCTTTAGGAAAAGCGCTGAATGGAGCCGGAATTTAAGCGCGTTTAGCCGAGATCGCTTGCCCAACTTGAGGCAGAACTGCAAAGAGATCTCCAACTACGCCAAAGTCAGCGACATCAAATATTGGCGCCTCAGGATCTTTATTGATAGCCACAATTGTCTTTGAGGTCTGCATTCCCGCCCGATGTTGAATCGCGCCAGAAATACCGCACGCTAAATAAAGTTGTGGGCTAACCGTCTTTCCAGTCTGACCAACTTGATGAGTATGTGGATACCAACCAGCATCGGTAGCTGCTCTTGATGCGCCAACTGCGGCGCCAAGTAAATCTGCTAGCGCTTCAACCGGTTTGAAATCTCCATTTGTTCCACGTCCTCCAGAGATTACAACTTTTGCCTCTGTTAGCTCTGGCCTGCCGCCTTTAACAGCAGGTTTGGAATCAGTAATAGTTACAAGTTTGGCCTTTTCAGAAATCACAGCATCGACTTTTTCAAAAGCTGGCACACTTGATCCAACTTCAGCCTCAATTGCTGAGGGGCGAATAGTTATCACTGGAATTCCTGCACTGACTTTTGAAGAGACCATAAATGAACCACCAAAGACTGATTGGGTGGCACTTAGATCAGAGGCGAAATCGATAGCATCAGTAACAACTCCGCTATTTAGCCTTATCGCCAATCTTCCTGCTATCTCTTTTCCTGCAGAGGTTGAGGGAATCAAGATTGCATCAGGTTTTACTTTTTCAACTACCTGAGTAATTGCATCAAGAATGCAGCCCTGGCCATGTTTAGCAAAATCATTACTTTCAACTGCAATGACCTGGCCAATAACAGTATTTGCTAATTGCTCACTTAAGGCCTGGCTCTGTCCCTCTGGCGCAAGGATTAGCCCAACGCAATCGCCTGCTCTTTTAGCAAAAGTTGCTAGCTCGCCAGCAGTTTTTGCTACTTTTCCTGAGGCGTGATCAACCAGAATCAATACCTTTGCCATAACTAGACCAATCTCTTTTCTTGGAGGAACTCGGCAAGTTTTAGCCCGCCCTCACCGCTATCCTCAATCTTGATTCCTTTATCGCGCGGCGGACGTGCCTTTGCATCTAATACTGCGCTCCATGCGCCGCTTATTCCAACCTCACTTGGTGAAATTCCAATATCGCTAAGGCTTTTGGTTGCAATTGTCTTCTTCTTAGCAGCCATGATTCCCTTAAATGAGGGATAGCGAGGCTCATTAATTTTCTCAATAACGCTAACAACGCAAGGAAGTGATGCCGACATAACTTCAACGCCGCTCTCACTCATTCTGGCAATTTCAACGCTAGATGATGAAGGATCAACTTTTACAGATCCTGCAAAAGTAAGCTGGGCCCAGCCAAGTCTCTCTGCAAGCATTGCAGGAATAACGCTCATACGTGCATCAGTTGATTCAGTGCCGCAGAAAACTAAATCAAAACCACCATCGCTAATTACTTTTGCCAAAACTTTTGAAGTGGTCAGTGCATCAGATCCACTAAGGGCTGGATCGCTAATTAATATCGCCTCATCAGCTCCCATTGATAGACCTTT
>CANNDP010000033.1 GCA_947503395.1 Actinomycetota bacterium | reverse complement strand
GCTACAGACAATTATGACTGATGGAAACGCAGCTAAGCAGAGGCGCAGAAATTGGATAAGAAATGCAATTAGAAATCCAATAATGTTCTTTAAGATATTTGATGTAAGAAGCTGGAGCCAGAGAACAGTTATTGCACTTGTGATGCAGAATGTAGATTCCTCAATTAAAGTCTCTTCAAAGAAGGGCTTACTTGGTTGGCGTTTAACCTCAAAAAACGATAGCGACAGACCAAATGCGACCTACATTCCAGCGGCAAATGAAGTAGCTAGAAGAATTGCGGATAAGTATGGCGGAATTGCTGGAGGCCATGTTGGCGATCTAATTAGCGCCCCCTTTACCGCCCACTTTGTTGGAGGTTGTGTAATTGGAAGTGATGAAAGTAAGGGAGTGATAGATCCCTATCACCGAGTCTGGAATTATCCGAGCCTTCATGTGGTCGATGGCTCAGCTCTGACTGCAAACCTTGGCGTTAATCCATCTCTAACCATTACGGCGCAGGCAGAGAGAGCATTTTCGCTCTGGCCAAATAAAGCAGAGTTAGATCCTCGCCCTGCGCAAAAGAGTCCATATAAAAGAATTCAAGCTGTGCTTCCAAATAAACCATTTGTGCCAGAGCATGCCTATGGCGCGTTAAGAGTTACTACTAGCTCCTAGGCTCTGTTTTAGCCTTCGATTTGGCGAGAGAGTAATTGGTTGCCCTGGATTTTTATAGAAGTCTTTCAATATTTGCTTGACTAATTGAGGTTTTTCTTTCAATACTGCATGGGATGTGCCAGGCAGTATCGCTAATTGAGCGCTTGGAATTGCTTCATAAAGCGATGCAGTATGTTCGGTTGAAAATGGTTCATCATCGCCAGCTAAAATCAAGGTAGAGCACTTAATCTTCTTTAATTGCGCCTTATTCATCTTAGGCTCACTTGCCCAGACTTTATGAGCCTTTGCAGTTATCTCAACTAATAGTTCTCTTGGTTGGCCAGTCCTCTGGGCAAATTTATCTTTTTCAATCTCATCAACTTGGCCATTAAATGTTGGAAGATTAAGGCCGCATTCATAATGATAATTAGCGCCAATTGCTACCAGAGTCTTTACTAAATCAGGCCTTGCAATAGCCACCATCAAGCCAATAATTCCACCATCGCTATGGCCAATAATGTGCGTGGGCCCCTTTATTACATCTTCAATATAGGCAATTGCTTCATCTCGTTGGAAATTAAAGTGGTAGTAGCCCTTGCGCATCTTTGTTCTGCCATGGGCGCTTCTGTCATAGCCATAACTATGGTGAGTTCTTTTAACACTTGGAAGAATCTTTGGCGCAAAACTCTTAGTTGAACTCAAGCCGCCGTGGAGAAGTAGTAGCGGTTCTTTCTTTCTTTTATTCCACTCCTGATGCCAGATCTGATGGCCCCGCAGATCGATATAACTCACGAAATATCCATGATGTGACGATTTCCGCGATCAAAGGTTAAGTAATTCCAAGTCCAATCTGCCATCGTTCCGATTTTGTTTCGCCCGCCAAGTAGATAGAAGAGGTGGAGCCAGAGCCAAGCTAGCCAAGCAATCGTTCCTGTTAAACGAAGACCTTTGACCTCAACTACTGCCTTATTTCTTCCAATCGTTGCCATTGAGCCTTTATCCAAGTAGGAAAAGTCTTTGAGCGCTTCATTCTTAAGTAATCTTGCAATCTGTTTTGCTACAAATCTGGCTTGCTGCATCGCAACAGGTGCAACCATTGGTAAATACTTGCCATCTTTTCCTTTTGCCCCGGCAATATCCCCGATCGCAAATATATAAGGATAATTACTTACTTGCAAGGTTTTATCAACGGCAATTCTTATTCCATCTTGAGGAAGCGCTAGCGCTTTCATAGCAGGCTCACCTTTAACACCAGCTGCCCAGATAGTTACTTCAGCAGGGATGCTTCTGCCATCGCTAAAGAGAATCTGCCTTGGTTTAACTTCAGCCACAGCAGCTTGTGTTAATACTGTGACGCCTAACTTTTCTAGATCTTTTTTGGTGCGAGCTGATAATTTCTCAGAAAGTGATGGCAGCAGCCTTGGACCTGCTTCAACTAGATAAACACTCATATTTTTTGCAGCATGAGCGTTATCAGAATTTAATGGCCCACGTTTTAACTCTGCAATTGCGCCAGCCATCTCAACTCCAGTTGGCCCACCACCAACTACCGCAATTGAAAACTTTGTATCATCCTCAAAGCGACAGAGATCTTCAAACCTGCGCATAATCTCAGAGCGAATATTTAGCGCCTCACCCACGCTCTTCATTCCAAGGCTATGTTCAGCAACTCCTTTTATTCCAAAGTCATTTGTTGCCGAGCCAAGTGCAACAATCAGATAATCAAAATCTAGAACCTCACTTGAATCTAACTTAACGCTCTTACTTTTATGATCAACAGAGATGGGCGAGCCCATACGAAACTTCACATTGGTTTTTCGAAGTGCGCCGCGGATGGGATAGGCGACGTGATCTGCTGCTAAACCTGCGGTGGACACCTGGTAAAGCAGAGGTAAAAAGGTTTGGAAATTATGGCGATCCACCAATGTGACATCGGCGATTGAATCTAGAGCGCGGGCAGCGGTGAGCCCGCCAAAACCTGCTCCGAGAATTACTACCTTTGGCCGCATGAGGTGGATAAGTCTACTGTTCTACCTATGGCCCAGGTGCGACGAATACTAGTTACGGGGGCTTCTGGCTATGTCGGCGGGCGTTTAGTTCCTGGCCTACTTAGCGAAAAAATGAAGGTGCGAATTTTCGTCCGTGATAAACAAAAAGTTGCAGGCCAGCCTTGGATTAGCGCTGTCGAAGTTAGTGAAGGCAATGCTAGTAATTATGAAGAGACGTTGGCTGCATTAAAGGGAGTTCATACTGCTTTTTATCTACTTCACTCAATAGGAGTGGGATCGCACTTTGATGAGATAGAAGCTGCCATGGCAGATAATTTCTCTAGGGCTTGCCAAGCTGCAGGAGTTTCTCAAATTGTTTATCTCGGAGGAATTGCTAATGATAAGAATGCAAGTAAGCATCTAGCGTCAAGGGCTAGAACTGGCGAGCTATTAGCCAGCGGAAAAGTTCCTGTAATGGAGCTACGCGCTGGAATTATAATTGGATCAGGTTCGGCATCATTTGAAATGCTGCGCCATCTAACTCATCGCCTTCCAGTGATGACTACTCCTAAGTGGGTAACTAATTTAACTCATCCAATAGCAATCCGTGATGTGCTCTGGTATCTAACAAATGTAGCTAAATTAAAAAAGCCCGTCTCTGGAGTATTCGATATAGGTGGCCCAGAGGTTCTCTCCTATGCCGACATGATGCAGAAATTTGCTAAAGCATCAGGTCTTCGCCGCCGTTGGATCATAAGAGTTCCAGTATTGACTCCGAAACTCTCCAGCCTCTGGATTGGATTTGTCACTCCAGTGCCCACAGGCCTTGCGCGTCCGCTAGTTGGATCTCTAATTAGTGAAACCGTTGCGGATCCAAATAAAAGCCTAGATTCATTAGTTGCTAAGCCAAAAGAGGGACTAATTGACGTTTCAACTGCGATTAATTTGGCTCTATCAAAAACCAGCGCCAACCTGGTTGAAACACGTTGGTCTGATGCAACCGCCCCAACCGCTCCCTGGCAGAAAGCGCAAGGAGATCCTGATTGGTCAGGTGAAATGATTCTGCGCGATAAACGCGAAGCATTAACTGATGCGCCCCTTGATTGTGTCTGGAAATCTATTGAACAAATTGGTGGACAGACTGGCTGGTATGGCGCAGATTTCCTCTGGTGGGCGCGGGGAGTGATAGATCGTATTTTTGGTGGAGTTGGACTTAGGCGAGGCAGGCGAGATCCAAAACATTTAAGGGTTGGAGATGGTTTAGATTTCTGGCGAGTTGAGATAGTTGAGAAAGAAAAAGAGTTACGGCTCTATGCCGAAATGATTTTGCCTGGAAAAGCTTGGCTCGACTTTAGAGTAAGTAAAGAGGGAGATAAGGTGAGGATCATCCAAGAAGCAACTTTCTCTCCTCGTGGTTTAGGCGGTCAGCTCTACTGGTATTTAATTCTGCCATTCCATGGCCTGGTATTCCCCACAATGCTAAGAAATATAGTCAGAAGCTCTAAGCGAAAGGCGTTATTCGGGGATGCATGAGTTCGATGAAGAGATCGATGCACTAGCTGCAAAGATTTTAGAGTACTCATTAATAAGACTTAAGAAAGATCCTCCACTTGATGGACCATGGAGTTATGAAGAGCTTTATAGTGAAGTTGGCGAAACCATTACCGCAAAAGGCCTTGGCGGCGATAAAGCTTTAGATATCTTCAAACATGTCCTTGCCCAAGCCTGCATCTCAACAGATCATCCAAGATATCTAGCATTTATCCCATCTGCTCCAACTGAATCAGCAACGCTCTTTGATTTAGTAGTTGGCGCATCAGCTCTTTATGGTGGTTCATGGCTTGAGGGAGCAGGGGCAGTATTTGCTGAGAATCAAGCCCTTAGATGGCTCAGTGATTTAGCTCAATTCCCAAGGACTTCTGGCGGAGTATTTGTTCAAGGCGGAACTATTGGAAATCTCTCAGCACTTGTTGCTGCTCGCCATAGCGCAAGAGCTAAATATCCAGGGGTTAAAAGATGGGTAATTGCTGCCTCAAGTCAGGCTCATTCATCAATTAAATCTGCAGCAGATGTCATGGATGTTGAGCTTTTAACAATTCCAAGTGATAACAACCATAAAATGCAGGCAAGTACTACTGCCTTTGAAATAGATAGATACCACCAAGCAAATCCAGATCACAGAGTATTTGCAGTTGTGGCAACTGCAGGAAGCACCAACCTTGGAATCATCGACGACTTAAAAGGTGTTGGGCAGATAGCAAGCGAGCGTGGCATTTGGTATCACATCGATGGAGCATATGGTCTTGCAGCACTAGCTTCTCCAAGAAGTAAAGCGTTATTTAATGGAATTGAATTGGCAGATTCATTTATTGTCGATCCTCACAAATGGCTCTTTGCGCCTTTTGATGCTTGCGCCTTAATTTATAAAGACCCAGAAATTGCAAGAGCGGCTCACACACAACATGCTGGATATCTAGAGACATTAGATTCAGGGCAGTGGAATCCATCTGATTATGCAATTCATCTAACAAGGAGAGTTAGAGGACTTCCATTCTGGTTCTCACTTGCAACCCATGGCACCGATAAATATGCCGAGTCGATGGATCAGACTATGGATCTGGCAAGAGCAACTGCGGAGTTAATAAAAGAGCATCAAAATCTAGAACTTCTTATGGAGCCAGAATTATCTATTGTGGCCTTTAGAAGAAAAGGTTGGCAGGCAAGTGATTATCAAAGATGGAGCGATAAATTATTGGTCGATCAAATTGGCTTTGTTACTCCCTCATCTCACCAAGGTGAGCCGATACTGCGATTTGCCATCGTTAATCCCTGGACTTCCATCACTGATATCAAGATCATCCTGGCCACCCTCTAAATCCCAAATATTTAGCAGTTCTCTAGTTCAATAGAGCCATGGAAGAAGCCTCACTACAACTTGGCTCAAACCTTTCAGATCTTGAAGTGCGGATTCTGGATTTTGAGCGCCAATGGTGGAAGTACGCCGGGGCAAAAGATGCTGCAATAAAAGAGCTCTTTGATCTATCAACTAGAAGCTATTACGAACTACTTAATAACTTGATCGATCGAGAAGATGCCCTCACCGCCTCTCCTCTTTTAGTAAAGCGCCTGCGCCGCCTTCGCCAGGCTCGAATTTCAGCCAGAACCCTCTAAGGGCGAGCGGGGCAGATGCCCCGAAAAGAACCTGATTTGAGAACGGGAATAGAGCCCTCTAGGCTTGGCGTTAGCACTCGGCAGGTGAGAGTGATAAGTCACCTGAAGCTAGAAAAAAACTGGTTAATTAAATGAGGAGTAAATAGAACTATGGCAAAGATGATTGCCTTTAATGAAGATGCTCGTCGCGGCCTTGAGCGCGGAATGAATACCTTGGCTGATGCGGTCAAAGTAACCCTTGGGCCCCGTGGTCGAAATGTTGTTTTAGAAAAGAAGTGGGGAGCTCCCACAATCACCAATGATGGCGTCTCAATTGCTAAAGAGATTGAACTTGATGATCCTTGGGAGAAGATTGGCGCAGAGTTAGTTAAAGAAGTTGCTAAGAAGACTGATGATGTCGCAGGAGATGGAACAACTACTGCAACAGTTCTTGCTCAAGCACTTGTGCGCGAAGGTTTAAGAAATGTCGCTGCCGGTTCTAATCCAATGGCTCTTAAGAAAGGCATTGAGAAGGCTGTTGAAGCAATTTCAGCTGAGCTCTCTGCAATGTCAAAGCCAGTTGAAACTAAAGAGCAAATTGCAGCAACTGCATCTATCTCTGCTGCTGACTCCACAATCGGTGAGATGATCGCAGAGGCGATGGATAAAGTTGGCAAAGAGGGAGTTATCACAGTTGAGGAGAGCAATACCTTTGGTCTTGAGCTAGAGCTCACTGAGGGAATGCGCTTTGATAAGGGATATATCTCGCCATATATGGTCACAGATACTGAGCGCATGGAAGCAGTTATGGAAGATGCTTATGTGCTTATCTGTAACTCAAAGATTTCAAACATTAAAGATCTAGTGCCAATCCTTGAAAAGGTAATGCAATCAGGTAAGCCACTTGCAATTATTGCTGAAGATATCGAGGGCGAAGCACTTGCAACCTTGGTTGTAAATAAGATCCGCGGCACTTTCCGCTCTGTTGCTGTAAAGGCACCAGGCTTTGGTGATCGTCGCAAAGCGATGCTGCAAGATATTGCTATCTTGACTGGCGGAACTGTGATCTCTGAGGAAGTTGGTCTAAAGCTTGAGGCTGCAACCCTTGATCTACTTGGCAAAGCTCGCAAGGTAGTAGTTACTAAGGATGAGACCACAATCGTTGAGGGCGCAGGCGATGATGAGATGATCAAAGGCCGGGTCAATCAGATCCGCTCTGAGATTGAAAAGACTGACTCTGACTATGATCGCGAGAAACTTCAAGAGCGCCTAGCAAAACTTGCAGGAGGAGTTGCAGTTATTAAAGCTGGAGCTGCTACTGAAGTTGAGCTAAAAGAGCGTAAGCACCGTATTGAAGATGCTGTCCGCAACGCTAAAGCAGCAGTTGAAGAGGGCATCGTCTCAGGCGGCGGAGTAGCACTTCTCCAAGCTTCAAAGAAAGCATTTGAGAAGCTAAAACTTACTGGCGATGAAGCAACAGGAGCAAAGATTGTTGAGCTTGCTGTTGAAGCGCCACTTAAGCAGATAGCGATGAATGCTGGTCTTGAAGGCGGAGTAGTTGTTGAAAAAGTTCGCAATCTTGCAGCAGGCCATGGCCTAAATGCAGCAACTGGTGAATACGTTGACATGATCAAAGCTGGAATTATTGATCCTGCCAAAGTAACTCGCTCAGCGCTACAAAACGCTGCCTCGATTGCCGCGCTATTTCTAACAACTGAAGCTGTTATTGCTGATAAGCCAGAACCTAAATCTGCGGCTCCTGCAGCCCCAGGTGGGGATATGGACTTCTAGAAGGCACTTGTTAATTAGATAAACGCCCAGTATTCACTGGGCGTTTACTTTATCCCTAAACGATTGAGCCTCAATGAGTGAAAAAACCGAACTCCTGCCTCCTCAATTCATTATTGATCGTGAGTTGAGTTGGCTGGATTTTAATACCCGCGTCTTGGAGCTTGCTGAAGATTCCAGCATTCCGCTTCTTGAACGAGTGCGGTTTTTAGCAATCTTCTCCTCAAATTTGGATGACTTCTTCATGATTAGAGTGGCTTCGACAAAAATAAAGATTGAATCTGGTGTAATCGCAGCAAATGTTGCCGGCTATACCCCAAATTCGCTCTTGCAGGAGATTAATGAAAAGGTATCTGAATTAATCACGCGTCAGGTTAAGTGTTTTCATGATTCAATAAAGCCTAAACTAAGAAGAGCCGATATTCATTTAGTGCACTGGAGTGATCTAACTGAAGCTGAGCGGATCTATATAAAGGAAATCTTTGATGCTCAGATATTTCCAGTCTTAACGCCGCTGGCCGTAGACCCTTCACATCCTTTCCCCTACATCTCAGGGCTCTCCTTAAGTCTTGCGGTAATTGTGAAACACCCAGAAAGTGGTGAGGAGTTCTTTGCTCGGGTTAAGGTGCCAAGTGTTTTAGCTCGCTTTATTTCCACGCAGAAATCTATCAAGTCACGGTTTATCGCCCTTGAGGAGATAATTGCTGCTCACTTAAGTGAGCTATTTCCCGGAATGATTATTGTTGATCACTATGCATTTAGGTTGACAAGAAATGAAGATTTAGATTTAGAGGAAGAAGATAGTGAAAATATCTTAGAGACGATGGAGCAAGAGTTGCTGCGCCGTAAGTTTGGTCCACCAGTTCGACTTGAAGTCGATTCTGAAATTCAAGAGATTCTTCTCGATCGTCTGGTTAGTGAACTAGAGATTTCCCAGCGAGAGGTGATTAAGTATCAAGGTCCTCTGGATCTAACGGGGTTAAATACTTTGGCAGATATTGATCGGACTGATCTTCACTTCCCACCGTTTAAGTCTCAGATGCCACGAGGCCTTGCCGATACTGAGGATGTCAGCACGGATGCCCTCTTTAATCACATTAGCCAAGGAGAGGTTCTTCTTCATCACCCTTACGACTCTTTCTCATCATCAGTAGTGAGATTTATTGAGGCAGCTGCGATTGATCCAAAAGTATTGGCAATTAAGCAGACTTTATATCGAACCTCAGGTGATTCACCGATTATGGAGGCATTGATCGAAGCAGCGCAGGCTGGCAAGCAAGTACTCGCTGTGGTGGAAATTAGAGCCCGCTTTGATGAGCTAGCAAATGTTCGTTGGGCAAGAAAGTTAGAGGAGGCTGGTGTCCATGTGGTCTACGGCCTTATGGGCCTTAAGACACATGCCAAACTCTCACTAGTTATCAGGCAAGAAGAATCTGGAATAAAGAGATATTGCCATGTTGGAACTGGAAATTACAATCCGAAGACTGCTCGTCTTTATGAAGACCTAGGCTTATTAAGCGCAGATCAAGTTCTCTGTGATGATCTCTCACGATTATTTAATCAACTCTCTGGCTTTGTTAGTGATATTGAGTTTAAGCGCTTAATTGTTGCTCCAAAGTCACTTCGCAAGACCTTAATTGCCAAAATAGAGAGAGAAATTGATAACGCTAACGCTGGAAAACCAGCACATATCCGCCTAAAGCTAAATTCTCTCCTAGATGAACAATTTGTTTCAGCCCTCTACAAAGCTTCTAAGGCTGGAGTAAAAGTTGAAATTGTCGTGAGAGGAATCTGTGCTTTAAAGCCTGGAATTGTAGGGCTCTCTGAGAATATAACGGTGCGCGCCATATTAGGAAGGTTTTTAGAGCACTCTCGGGTTTATCACTTCCATAATGCCGGTAAGGATGAATATTGGATTGGTAGCGCTGATTTAATGAATCGAAACCTAGATCGCAGAATTGAAACTTTGATTAGCATCCAA
>CANNDP010000032.1 GCA_947503395.1 Actinomycetota bacterium | reverse complement strand
TTTGACTCTGGCAATTACTGGGTATCCTTACGCCTCCAACTCTTGCGGGAGTGGTGAAATGGCAGACACGCAGGTCTTAGGAACCTGTGCTTCGGCGTGTGGGTTCAAGTCCCACCTCCCGCACCAGTAGTGCTTCTAGATAAACAAAAAAGTAAAGCGATTAAGGTCTAAATAATTCTTTCTCAGATCTTTGCTGCTGCAAAACCTTTCTCAAGATCAGCAATAATGTCGGAGATATCTTCAATTCCGATGCTTAGTCGCACCATCCCTGGCGTAATTCTCGCGCTGCGCAGTCCATCTTCGCCAAGCTGTGAATGTGTAGTAGAGGCGGGGTGAATAACTAGAGAGCGAACATCGCCAATATTTGCCACATGGCTAAAGAGTGATAGTCCCTCAACAAATTTCTTACCAGCTTCTAGTCCGCCCTTAATATCAAAAGCCATAACTGCTCCAGGGCCTTTGGCTGCATACTTCAATGCATTTGAATGCCAGCTTGAACTTGGCAGACCTGAGTAGCTAACTGACTCCACTTGATTGTGTTTTGCCAGCCATCGGGCAACTGCTAGGGCATTTTGTAAGTGGCGATCCATTCTCATACTTAGAGTCTCTAAACCTTGCGCTAAGAGCCAGGCATTAAATGGCGAAACGCTTGGTCCTAAATCTCTCAGAAGTTGCAGTCTGCATTTGAAGATATAGGCGACATTTCCAAATGATGATCCCACTCCTAGATCTTTTGCATAAACCATGTTGTTATAGCTGCCATCTGGTTGATTAAAGCCAGGAAATTTCTCTGGATTCTTGGAAAAATCAAAATTTCCTGAATCAACTATCGCCCCTACCATCGCGCTGCCATGGCCGGAGAGAAATTTAGTCGCTGAATGCACAGCGATATCTGCTCCATAATCAAAGGGGCGGGTGACATAGGGCGTGGCAATAGTGTTATCAACTATCCAAGGCACGTGCGCTTCATGAGCAACCTTGGCAATTCCTTCGATATCAAGAGCTACTCCTAATGGATTAGAAATTCCCTCACCAAAGAAAGCCTTGGTATTTGGCTTTACTGCTCGCTTCCAAGAATCCATATCGCTAGCATCTTCAACAAAGGTAAATTGAATACCGAATTTTGGCAGCGTGTATTTAAATAAATTGTAAGTCCCGCCATAAACATAAGGGCTTGCCACAACGTGATCGCCGGCTTCGGCAACGTTCATAATTGCAAGAGCGGTAGCTGCCATTCCAGATGAAACCAGGAGTGAGGCTATTCCTTTCTCTAAGGTTGCAAGTCTCTTCTCTACTGCATCTTGAGTTGGGTTATTAATTCGGGTGTAAACATTTCCAGCTTCAGCTACTCCAAATAGATTCGCGGCATGAGCAGTATCGCGAAATTGGTAAGCAGTAGTTTGATAGATCGGAAGGGAGCGAGATCCGGTGGTTGGATCTGGTGTTTGTCCTGAGTGGATTTGTTGGGTATCAAACGACCAGTCTTGATTCTCTGACATACCTGACCTCTTCGTTGAAGTTTTCGCCGAATTCAACCTTCAGCGGCAGAATTCTGTGCAGTTGCACTCAGAATAGTAGAAATTCAGCTAAATGTGTGCAGTGCGCCATAGAAATCTATATTTTCCTTAATCGCTTTTTATTCAAGACAGGGTTAGATTAGCGCCATGACAAAGGCGTCATCGCAGGATTCTTCACGCGCAAAATCGCCATCTCTAGAATCTCCCCTAGCAACAGCGCTCTCGCAATTAAGAAGAGCTATTGAGCAATTAAAACTCTCTGAAAATGATTGGAACACCCTTTCAACTCCGCGCCGCATATTAGAGGTGGCTGTTCCCTTGCGCCGCGATGATGGTCGTGTTGAGATGTATAAGGGGTATCGCGTTCAATATTCAACCACCCGCGGGCCTTCTAAGGGTGGCGTTAGATTCCACCAAGATATCGATCTAGATGAAACAGTTGCACTTGCCATGCTTATGACCTGGAAGTGCGCACTTACTAATCTTCCTTACGGTGGAGCTAAGGGCGGAGTTGCAGTAAATCCTAAAACTCTCTCACTTGCTGAAAATGAAAGATTAACCAGGCGCTACACCTCAGAAATTCTTCCAATCATTGGTCCAGAGCGCGACATTCCAGCCCCTGATGTGGGAACTGATGAACGCAATATGGCTTGGATGATGGATACATATTCGGTTAATGCTGGATTCTCTGTCCCTGGAGTTGTTACTGGAAAACCAATTGTTCTTGGCGGATCTCTTGGAAGAACATCTGCCACTGGTGATGGCGTAGCAATTTCAGTTCGCGAGGCGCTAAAACTCAAAGGAATTGATCCAAAGGGAGCAACTGTTGCTATTCAAGGTTTTGGAAAAGTTGGATATTGGGCTGCCCTTGCCTTAGAAGAGATAGGGCTAAAAGTTGTTGCAGTCAGCGATGTCTCAGGTGGTGTTACTGGATTTAAAAGCGTTACTGATCTGCACAAGTATGTGCAAGAAAGTGGCACGCTCTCTAATGCTCCTGGAACAGATCGCCTGACTAATACTGAGCTACTCCATCTCGGGATTGATGTTTTAGTTCCTGCCGCTCTATCTGATGCGATCACTGAAGCAACTGCTAGCGGAATTAAAGCCAAGATTGTTGTTGAAGGAGCAAATGCTCCAACAACTCCCTCTGGAGATGCGATTATGAACGATAACGGAGTCTTAGTTGTTCCAGATATTTTGGCAAACTCAGGTGGTGTAATCGTCTCTTACTTTGAATGGGTTCAAGATAAGCAGAATTATTTCTGGAGCGCTGAGGAAGTTAAGACCAACTTAAGTACCATCTTGATGCGAGCCATCACAGAGGTAGCCGATAAGGCCAAGGATGAGAAGCTGACTTGGCGCGAAGCGGCCAATATGATCGGTGTGGCCCGCGTGGCCCAGGCCCATCGCCTCCGCGGTCTCTACCCATAATCAAGGGCTTCACCCCATTTTCAAGCTAGAGCTAATCGTGGGAAGATTCACGCCCCCTGAAAGTACTTAAAAGAAGTGCTGAACTAATGAGGAGCTGAACAAAGTGGCAGATAAGAACTTTTTATCATGGGTTGGATTTAAGGGCGAAGAAAGTGATGCCAGTAAAACAAATCTTGCCACCGGATCAGCCTCGCTAGAACGCATCCGCGAACTTGAATCCCAGTTAAACGATCTTCGTTCACGCCGAGACATCACAGGGCTAAGCAAGGAAGAGTTTGAAATTCTGGCAACAGAGACTGCGATGTCTATTATTCGCACTGCTCAACAGCGCGAAGCTAAAGCAAACTCAAGTGCTGAGAAAGTATTAAACGAGAGCAAGAAGCTAGCAAGTTCAACTCTAGAACAAGCTGAGGCAAAAGCTAAATCACTTCTTACTCAAGCTGAATCACGCGGTCGTAAATATATTGAAGCAGCAGAAAGTGATGCCTCAGATATTCTCTCTCAAGCAAATTCTGAAGCTGAAGACCTTCTTACTAGCAAGAAGCGTGAGGGTGGCGCAATCACAGCTACTGCCAAAAGGGAGGCAGAGCGCCTAATCCTTGAAGCAAGTACTGAAGTTTCTGAGTATAGAAACTGGCTCGCTGGAGTTATTTCAGAGGCAGAGCGCTTATATCGAATTCAGAGTCAATCACTTGATTCAGCAGAAAATGCAATTTCACAATCCAGACAGAGACTGGAGAGCGCATTTAATCGACTGGCCGAGCTACAAAAGCAGGTTGTCTCCGCAATTTCTGCAGATGGCACACCGAGCGCGGATGCCAAGGTGACTGCAAAGATTAGCGCTGCAAAAAATGGTGAAGCCAAGAGTGCAGCAAAGAAAGCTCCAAGCAAGAAGAGCGCAACTAAGAAACGTCGGTGATGTCTTCTAGCGCTCGCTATATCCACTCAGTTGATGGCCTTCGCGCCGTTGCAGTTCTAGCAGTTCTGCTCTATCACCTAGGTATTGATTGGATTCCAGGGGGTTTTCTCGGAGTTGATCTCTTCTTTGTAATCTCAGGCTATGTAATTACGGGACTTATTCTTGACTCGATCGATAGATCAGGCACTCTTGATCTAAGAGCCTTTTATTTAAGTCGCATAAGAAGGTTAGTTCCGGCTCTAGTTGCCATGATTATCTTCACGCTGCTCTTCATCGGCGTTTATGCTCCAGAGACAGTAAGAAGATTCGTCTCTGATATTGGATATGTCTTATCAGGATCTATGAACTGGGCTCTGGTTGCAAGGCAGCAGGATTACTTTGAAAGCATTGGCCGCCCTCCTTTATTGCAGCACACCTGGTCGCTGGCAGTTGAAGCACAGTTTTATCTCATCTGGCCACTAGTACTTCTTTTTATCTTGAAGTATTTCGGCAAAAAGAGAGTTTCAATTGTCGCCCTTGCAATTGCCATTGCATCAGGGGTAGCTCTATTTGCCTACTCCGTGCAGATCGATACTAAAGCATCAGCTATTAGCCATGTTTACTTTGGCACTGATACTCACTCCATTGGATTATTTCTTGGATCTGCTTTAGCTGTCAGTTGGAAACCAGCAAATCTCACCAGAGAGATAAGCAAGAGAGCTCAAGACTTCATTGATCTAATTGGGGTAGTTGGTTTACTGGGATTACTGGGAACATTTCTCTTCATCAATGAAAGTGATCCAACGCTCTATCGAATCGCATTCCCACTATCTGCTCTATTTGGATGTGCCACGCTAATCTCAGTTGTTCATCCTGCCTCAAGATTTGCACCAATACTTAGCACTAAGGCGCTTATTTGGATCGGTGAGCGATCTTATGGAATCTATCTCTGGCACTGGATTGTCTTTCAATTAACCAGGCCATCACTTGATTTAGTTGGAGATGATTGGGCCCTCTATGCCTTAAGGGTATTGATTGTATTTGCCCTTGCCGATATTTCACTTCGCTATATCGAGATACCAGTAAGACGTGGATATTTCGAACTCTGGTTCCGCGGCATGAAATATCGCACCAAGTCAGTGCGAATCAGGCAGAAACTTTCAACGATTTTAACCGTAATTGCTTTACTTGGCGCCACAACACTTGTTGCAAATGATGGAATAAGAAAAGCTGATGAAATTGCAGCGCAAGAGAAATTAGCAGCCGAAGTCTCAGAACCTGTTGATCAAGTAATCACCAACCCTGATAGCCCCGGGCTATGGGTCACAGGAGATTCGGTCATTCTTGGCATCAGAAATGTTCTAGCTCAATTTGAACGGATTGAATTGATAAATGCCAGAGTTGGCAGACAAATTGGCGAGCTAATTGAAGTGGCAAGAACTGATCAACAATTCGTTGGCGCATCGCCGGTAGTACTAAATCTGGGAAATAACAATCGCTTAGTGGAGAGCGATGTTGTGGAGCTGATGGAAGTAGTTAAGAATCAGCCAAAAATCATTGTAGTAAATACTGCTGTTCCAAGATCTTGGAAGGGTGAAAATAACGCACTAATAAAGAGTGTCACCTCGCGATATCCAAATACAATCTTGGTTGATTGGGATGCAATCTCGGCTAATCATCCAGAGTTCTTTGCCTCCGATGGAGTTCATCTAAATCCGCCGGGAGTTAATGCTTATGTCTCTGCAATTCGCGAAGTCCTACAGAAATAAAAAGACCGCCTCTCTTTTTTTTAAGAAGCGGTCTCTTTTAGTAATTTAATTAGTTCTGATACTTGCCCTTCAGTGAGAACTTAGCAGCATCAACTTTTGTGCCATCTGAATAGACAGATTGCAGTAGGAACTGAGTTCCGCCTTCATCACTTGCAAGTGCTATATCAAATGAGAGCTGATCGGCGCCAACTGTTGAAACTTCAACAAAGTCAACAGCGTTATAGGAGACAGATACGGCATAACCAGTTAATCCATCACTTGCAGCAGATGCCTTCCAGCGAAGTGTTACTCCCCCAGATGCATTTCTGATTGCAACAAAGCCAGTAGGAGCTTCATATGCTGTGATCGCAGGCTCTTCACTTTCACTCTCTGATGGTTCAGCACTTGGCTCCTCAGAGACTGTCTCTGTTGGAGTTGGCATTGCGTCATCATCACTTGATGAGTTAGTGAGTGCAAAAATTGCTAGAAGGACAACTCCTGCAATAACTAGAAATAGAACGCTATTTGACTTTTTTGCCGGGGCTTGCGCAGCAGGAGCGCTCGCACTCTTTGCTGGAGCCGGTGTTGATGAAACTGAAGTTGCACCTCTTGTTGGAACAGGTGGAATTACAATCTTTGAAAGATCATTTCTTGAGCTTGCTTTCTTCGCGCTTTTCTTTCCAGGGCGCTTAGCTGCGGCTTTCTTAGGCGCACGCTTACTTGCTTTCTTAATAACTCTCTTCGCAGCTTTCTTCGCTGGGCGCTTTGCAGGGGCTTTCTTAACGCGCCGCTTTGCAGAAGCTTTCTTCTTTGCCGCCACTATTACTCCTTCGCTCTAAAACTTTGGGCACTTACTCTTAGTAATCTAACTAGGAGCGCGCTTTTCTATTCCAAGCCTACCTGCGAGTGCGCACTTTCAACGGCTATGAAAGGGAGAGAAAAGGTGAAATTTTTGGGGCGATTTGCGCTAGAGCTCTGCCTCTATGGCTAATTGAATCCTTGATTTCAGGGCTCATCTGCGCAGTGGTGATGTTAAAGCCCGTTGGTTGAAATATTGGGTCATAGCCAAAACCTTGATCTCCGCTGGGGCTAAAAATTATCTGACCCATTAGCTCACCCCTTGAAATAATGCTCTGTCCATCGGGCCTGGTAAGTGCCAAGACTGCGATAAATGATGCAGCTCTATCACTTATCCCCTCCATCAGCCTTAAAACCTTGGCATTGTTTGCCGCATCATCACCATGAATTCCGCTATAGCGAGCCGAGTAGATTCCAGGCTCGCCGTTAAGGCTATCTATTGCTAGCCCGCTGTCATCAGCTAAGGCAGGAAGACCTGAGATCTGGGTAACTGTGCGCGCTTTAAGAAGAGCGTTCTCTTCAAAAGTATTTCCTGTCTCTTCGATATCGCCAATATCTAGATCTGCCATAGAGATAAGCGAAATATCTGGGGCATAGATTTTTAGCATCCGCTCTACTTCTAATACTTTGCCTTTATTTCTAGTTGCAAGTACTAGAGTTTTTTTCATCTTTCGACTTTAAATACTATTTGGCAAGGGCTTGAGCCTGAAGCGCTGCAATCTGCTTACAACCATTTGCTCCAAGGTCTAATAACTTATCAAGTAGGGCTCTATCAAATGGTTCACCCTCCGCTGTTCCTTGAACTTCAATGTACTTTCCCTCGCCGGTGCAGACAATATTCATATCAGTCTGAGCTCTAACATCTTCTTCATAACAGAGATCAATCATTGGCTCACCATCAATGATTCCTACGCTAACTGCCGCAACTGAGCCAATTAGTGGTGATTTGCCAGCGATATGCCCTGCTTTCATCGCCCAAGAAATTGCATCACTTAGCGCAACGTATGCTCCAGTAATTGCTGCTGTTCTAGTTCCACCATCTGCTTGAAGTACATCACAATCTAAAACAATTGTGTTCTCACCTAAAGCTTTGAAATCCACAATTGCTCGAAGTGATCTACCTATTAATCTTGAGATCTCTTGAGTTCTACCGCCCAATTTTCCCTTGACGCTCTCGCGATCTGAGCGGCTATGTGTGGCCCTTGGCAACATCGCATATTCGCTAGTCACCCAGCCTTTTCCACTTCCCACTAACCATCGTGGAACTCCTGGGGTAAATGAGGCAACGCATAGCACTCGAGTATTACCAAATGAAACTAGTACAGAGCCTTCAGCATTATTAAGCCAATTTCGCTCAAAGGTAATTGGTCGAAGTTGCTCATGGCTACGGCTATCGCTGCGTTTTACCTCAGACACTTAGATACTCTCCATTCATTTAAATTAAATCTGACCCTTAACAAAGTTAACTTCAGGGCCAAGAAAGCGCCGTGCTAGATGGGCAAAGGTATCGGTGTCGCCACTTGAAATGAATTGATGACTTGGGGCTCTCTTCTCAACTCTTAGAAGTGAATTTTCTACTAAGACTTTATAGAGCTCTTTTGCTGTCTCCTCCGCACTTGATACTAAGTTGACCTCACTTCCCATCACATAGGAAATGACTCCGGTAAGAAGCGGGTAATGGGTGCAACCTAAAACCAAGGTATCAACCCCAGCTGCCTTTAGCGGCGCTAGATATTCCTGGGCAACCTTGGTTACCTCATCTCCTGAGGTCATCCCGCTTTCAACAAATGAAACAAACTTAGGACAGGCAAGGGCAGTGAGCTCAAGGTGAGGAGCTGCAGCAAAGGCATCGTTATAAGCCTTGGAATCTATTGTCGTTTGGGTTCCAATAACTCCAACTTTGCCGCTCTTACTTGCAGCAACGGCTCTTCGAACTGCAGGTTGAATCACTTCAATAACTGGAATTGAATATCGCTCTCTAGCATCTCTTAACATCGCAGCACTCGCCGTGTTGCAGGCGATAACAATTGCCTTAACCCCAGCGTTAACTAGAGAGTCCATAATTTCTAGGGCAAAGGAGCGGACCTCAGCAAGGGGCCTAGGTCCATAGGGGCCTCGCGCGGTATCGCCAAAGTAGATCAAGGCCTCGTTAGGCAGCTGATCAATTATTGCTCTCGCTACTGTTAGGCCGCCAAGGCCGGAATCAAAGATGCCAATCGGAGCTGAACTATCCTTATCGGCCATAGCAGTAAGTCTAAAGGTGCTTATCAATAGGGCTTAGCCTCTCTATCTATGCCAAAAGTCTCTTATCTTCTCTTGAGATAATGTCCGTTTTGCCCTAAAAAAAACCTAATATTTCTTAAGAATTGCCGAAGAAGTGGCTTGAATTACCGGTGAGTAGCGAGCACCCTTTCACCTAATCGCATCTGCCGAGGCTTCATATGGGTCTACGGAAGACGCGACCGCTCGGCCCTAATTGAGTCGAGCAAACCTAATTGCCCACGGAGGCTTATCGAATGCAACTAGACGCATCTCAGTGGAGCACGGTCTACAACATCCTCTCCTTTGGACTTGTATCCATGCTCGCAACAACCGTCTATACCTTGGTTTCACAGAACCGCGTTCTACCTAAGTATCGCAACGCGCTTGTTCTTTCATCAATGGTTACCTTCATTGCTGCTTATCACTACTTGAGAATCTTTGATTCTTTCAAGGATGCAACAAAAGAAGGCACCTTTGAAGTTGTAACAGATTACAACGTAAGTTCAATGGCATTCAACGAGGGATACCGCTATGTTGACTGGATCCTTACCGTGCCACTACTTCTTGTTGAGGTAATCGCAGTATTAGCTCTTGCTAAAGAAGCAGCTCGCTCACTAATCACACGCCTCGTTCCTGCATCAGCAGCAATGATCGCACTTGGTTATCCAGGAGAAGTTTCTGCAGACCAGGGTGAGAAGATTATGTGGGGCGTTCTCTCCACAATTCCTTTCCTCTACATCCTTTATGTTCTATTCGTAGAGCTTGGTAAGTCCCTAGATCGTCAGCCTGAGGGAGTTGCAGCCACAATTGGTCGCCTACGCCTTCTACTGATTGCAACATGGGGCGTATATCCAATCGCCTACCTCCTACCAATCATCGATGCAGACGGAGCAGCAAGCTCTGGAGCATTCGTTGGACGTCAAGTTGGTTACACCATCGCTGACGTAGCAGCTAAGTGCGTATTCGGTCTAACAATTCTTAAGATCGCACGCATGAAGTCAATTGCTGAAGGAATGAAGGACGATCACTAAGAAGTAAAGAAGTAGGAATCAGGGCTCGGGAAACCGGGCCCTGATTTTTTTTATTCTGGTGAGATTTCTTCCAATAAGCCTTGTTGAAGCCAGCCGATCCAGGAATAAACTGCGTAGACAGCTTTCATTGGATCACTTTCTAACATGAGCTCATATTTATTATGAATAGCCTTGGTATCAATATTCATACCTTCTTTGCGGCCCTCGCCAATTCCAAGTCGCACCGCAAGTGCAAGCCTTAAATCATTAAGCCCTGAGAGCCAATCAAGTAGCTCTGCGCTATTGATAA
>CANNDP010000031.1 GCA_947503395.1 Actinomycetota bacterium | reverse complement strand
GAGAAAAGTCATGTCCGAGCGGAACACTCTGAGTCATATGCTCGAGTTTAGACTATCGAGATAGCAACTGCCTCATTCTCTCGATCTCTGCGCTCTGTGATTCAACAATATTTTTACCAAGTAGCGCTGCTTCTTCATTTGCCGAATCAATGATCATATCTGCCATTTCAATTGCTCCTTGATGATGTTTGATCATTCCTTCAAGAAATAGGCGATCAAATTCTGCTCCCTTAGCATCTTTCAATTGCGCCATCTCATCATCGCTTAGCATTCCTTCATCCATCATATGTCCAGCATGTGATCCCATCATTGATGAACCCCAACTCTTCATCTGCTCAATCTCAGGGCCTTGTGCTGCTTTGATTTCATTTGCTAAAGCAAGAATTTCAGGCTCATTTGAATTCAACAATGCCAATTCTGACATCTGAATTGCTTGTTCGTGGTGCGGAATCATCATTGCGGCAAACATTTGGTCATCGGCGCTAAATGAAGTATTAGAACTATCGCCTGTGGCACATCCAGTTAGCAGGGCGGCAAGAATAAAGAGGAAAAGTTTTCTCATAGCCCGATGGTAAGATAAAACTATGATTCCTGCAGAGTTAAGCCTTGAGGTAGCAACCCTTGAGGACGCAAAAGAATTTGCGGAAATAATGAGTTTGGTAGATCAATTCTTCACTCCAGGGGCAGAGCCCGTTGGCGAAGCTGAAGCTGAGGAGATTCTCAACGGGTATATCGACTCAGTTGAGGCGCGCAAAATAATAGATAGCGAAAGTGGGCAAGCCCTGTGCTTCATCACCGTTCATCCCGATAACTCTCGAAAGAGAATCTATTGCGACACCTGGCAAAGGCCTGGCGCAAATCTCGAAAGCACAGGCCTTGAAATCTCACTAGAGATTGCTCAAGGGATAAGTCGAGAATTTGACCTCTGGATTGGAACCAATTCCAAAGATTTGGGTTATATCCAGGCCTTAACTAATCGAGGATTTTCCCTACTTCGTACCTATCACGTCCTTAAAGCCGAGATTTCAAAGCATCGCTATCCCCAGCTTGAAAGTGGCTTAGAGATGAGATTGATTAGTGAGGATGAAAAGAAGATTTGGTGGGCCACTCATCAAGACTCATTTAGTAAACACTTCGGCTTTCTGCCACGCCCCTTTGAGGAGTGGAAGGCGATGATTGAGAAGGCTGTTGGAATAGATCTAAATGCTCGCTGGATCCTCTATCGAGAGGGCAGCGCCGTTGGCTTTATCGAATGCACTGATATCAAAATAGATATTGGCGCGGGATATGTGGATGGTATTGGTGTCATACAGAGCCAACAAGGCAAAGGTTATGGAGAGCTAATGCTGCGCTGGGCCTTTGCCTACTACGCATCAATAGGTCGCAAATCACTTGAACTAAATGTTGATACTGGTAATGAATCTGGAGCGCTTAGGCTCTATGAAAAACTTGGTTTTAAAGAAAAGAGCTCTTGGCAACACTTTGAAAATAAAGCTTGGGCCAATCTCTAACGACTGGCTGCTACTGCTTGCTCCAGATGAGCTTTAATGTGTTTGGACATATAGGCAAGGTAATCTATTAATTTAATTGACTCACCATTTGCCTTTACCCCTAGGCGCTCTAATTTATCGGTAGGAAGGCCAGCAAGCAGATCTAGATTATTTCGACGAAGGGCTGCAAAAGTATCAACGCTAGTTTTTGCATCTCGATCTTTCTTGATAGCTGCAAAGGCGTCTTCATCCCAAGCTGAGAATTGGTAGTTATCGCTAGTTAGAATCATTCGCACTCGAAGCGAAAGTGAAATCTCGGTATCGCAAATATGAGCTAGGCACTGCGATGCGCTCCAGCCACCATCACTTGGAACATTATCAAGTCTTGATGAGAATGCGCCATAGAATTCTTGAACTCTTGAAACATCATCTAGATAAGTAGCAAAGACCTCTTTAGACACTTTTTACTCCTAATCTAGATCGCGACGAAGTGTTGTTCTCATCGCGATGAGTGAAAAAAGCGCGGCATAGCCCAAGAGTACAAGGGTTGCTGGCCCCGGAGTTAAGTAATTTTCTATGCTGAAATTAAAGTCATTTTCGCCAAAATCAACATCAACTAGACCTGTGATGGCCCCAGCTGGAAGATATTTTCCAATGGATTCCACAAACGCCACTACTAAACCTTCAACAATTAAAGTCCAGATAACTGCCCCTGTTACAGCTGCGATCTGATTCTTTACTAAAGCGCCAAGTCCCACCCCAACAATTCCCAGGACTAACCCTGAGATAGCTGATGCTCTAAAGACTTTAAATAGCAGCTCTGCTGGCACTGGAGCGTGAGGTTCAAAGAAGGTTAGGGCTATAAAACCTGAAGTTATTGCAAAGATGAATGAGAAGAGCTGAATCACCAGACCAGCAAGGCTTGCCGCAATCAACTTTGCAACCAATACGGTACTTCGCTTTGGAGTTACTAGAAAAGTTCCAACTGCTGTGCCATGACGATACTCATTAGTCATGATCAATATTCCAAGGATTAAAGCAAATAAATATCCACCAGCAGCATTGGCAAAGACAGCATTGATTCCCTCTTGGGTTTCAGTTCCTGAGAAAGCACCTCTTCCTGGCCCGCTATCTGAATTGAGTACCAAGATTGGGGCAACTGTTCCAAGTGCTGCAAATAGCCCGCTCCAGAGAAGTAAGAGCCAATTAGCTCTTAGGTAAATTAATTTACGAAGCTCTGATTTTAGTAAGGCGCTCATGCGCTCTTCCTTAAAGTTAACTCTAGGAAGGCTTCCTCTAGCGATCTTCCTTTACAGATCTCCTTTATGGTTCCCTGTGCTACCAATAGTCCCTTATTAATAATTAGAACATCGCTTACAGTATTTTGCATCTCAGCTAGTTGATGTGATGAAACCAGGATTGTTCTTCCTTCGCCTGCTAATTTCTGGAGAAATTCACGGAGCCAAACAATTCCAAGTGGATCAAGACCATTTGCTGGTTCATCAAGAATTAGAATCTCAGGATCGCCAAGCATTGCGATTGCAAGTGAAAGTCGCTGCTTCATTCCAAGGGAAAATCCCTTAGTTCTCTTATTTGCAGCACCTGCTAGATCAACTAGCTCTAATACCTCATCAATGCGAGAGAAGTCGATCTCTGAGGCACTTGCCATAATTTTCAAGTTCTGCTTTGCAGTAAGACCTGGATGAAAGCCTCTGCTATCTAAAACTGCTCCCACCTTATGAATGGGTTCTTGTAGTTGGCTATATGAGCCGCCATATATCTCCGCGCTTCCCCCAGTTGGGTTTACTAAACCTAAAAGGCAGCGCAGAGCGGTGCTCTTTCCAGCTCCATTTGGGCCGAGGAATCCAGTAACCCGACCTGATTGAACTTGGGCTGAGAAGTTTGAGACAGCCAGTACGTCTTTGTAGCGCTTGCTTAAATCTTTAAATTCGATTTTCACACCAGACATATCGCAGAGCCTATACCCTTAACTTTATGAGCCAGAGCACACATCGCTCCCCTGTGTATGCCAGAAATGGCATCGTTGCATCAAGTCAACCACTTGCAGTCTCTGCCGGTATTGAAATTCTTACTAAAGGTGGATCTGCAGGCGATGCTGCAATTGCAACGAGTGCGGTATTGGCAGTTGTTGAACCTGGCGCATCTCATCTTGGCGGTGATGCATTTGTTATTTCCCATAACGCAGCAAGAAAGAAGAATTTAGCATTTAATGGAAGTGGCGAGGCTGCCCATAGTGCTAGCGCCGATCAATTCAAAGATGAAATCGATCATCATGGATTTAAAAGCGCAACTGTTCCAGGACTTGTTTCCACTTGGTTTGAGATTCATGAAGAATTTGGTCTTTTGTCGATGGATCAAATTTTGGCACCTGCTATTGATTATGCAAGAAATGGCTTTGCTGCTAACTCTGGATTTGTTAAGAGAATTTCAGGTCATCTTAAAATGTTTCCAGATACGCAAGTTTTTAAAAGCCTTGGTTTTGATACCAACCTAAAAGTCGGTGATTTAGTCATTCAAAGTGATTTAGCAGATTCCCTAGAGGCGATAGCTCAAGATGGGCGAGATGCCTTCTACCTGGGAGAGATCGCCAGAAAATTAGTTGAAGCCAGCGATGGCTGGTTTAGCCTTAGAGATTTGGCAGAACATAGAACTCGAGTTCTACCGCCATTAAGCGTTAAATATCGCGACTATTTAATTCATGGCCAGCCCCCACCAAGTCAAGGAATGATTTTGCTTGAGGAGCTATTAATTGCAGAGGGTTTCGATTTGGCAAAGATGCAAGAGGCAGATCGAATTCACTTAATGGTGGAGGCAAAAAAGATTGCCTTTGCAGATCGCTACTTACTTCTTGGCGATCCAGAACATATCGATATGAACCTTGATGAGCTCTTCTCCGCGTCAAGTATCACTAAGAGGCGAAGCCAGATAGATTTAACTAAAGCAAATTTGAAAGAGCCTTCGGTATCTAGCGAAGGAAGTGATACCACCTATTTTCTAGTTGCAGATCGAGATGGCAATGCCCTCTCCTGGATTCAAAGTGTCTTTCATGGCTTTGGCGCATCCTGGGTAATTCCAGGAACTGGCATCCTGCTTAATAATCGCTTAACCGGATTCTCTCTTGATCCAGAGTCGCCAAACTTTATTGCGCCAGGAAAGCGCCCCGCTCACACACTAAATGCCTGGTCTGTAACTAGAGAAGATGGATCTCTTGCTTACATGGGAGGAACTCCTGGGGCAAATATTCAAGTGCAGAGTAATTTCCAGCTAATTGTTAATGCCATTGATTTAAAGATGAATCCACAAGAAAATGCTGAAGCTCCTCGCTGGCAACACTTGAATAAGTCAGGTGGATCATCTCTTGATGAGAGATATGAAGGGGTATTGCAGATTGAAAATAGAGTGGAGAAAGAGATTCTTCAATCACTGAAAGAAAAGGGGCATAGCGTTGAGGAGCTTTCGGCCTATGGCCATGGCTCTGCTGTGCAGCTACTAGAAGTCCTGCCAAATGGAACCTATATCGCAGGCTCTGATCCAAGATGTGAAGGTCATGCAGCTGGAATCTAGGCTTTCTCTATACTTAGCCCTATGAAATTATTTGATGGCGATGATCTTGGTGGACCTTTTGATCTAATTGCTGGACTTCCACTCCACCCTCTAGCCTCACATGCCCCAGTTGTTTTAGTTCCACTAGTGGCCTTTGCTGCTCTTGCTATGTCTTATTGGCCAAGTTTTTCAAGAAAATATGGCCTTCCAGTTCTGGTTCTTGCAGTAATTTCACAACTATCTTTGTTTCTTGCCAAAGCAAGTGGAGAATCTTTTCAAGAAAGACTCAACAAGGAAGTTGAACGACATGAGAGCTATGGCGAAATTGCGCCATTTACATTCATTCCACTTTTGATTCTGCTATTTATTCGATATCGGATGGATAAAACTGGCGCTGGTATTGGCTCACCTCTTGTAAGAAGGTTGGTTTCAATTCTTCTAGCCCTTGCTGCAATCTTGGCTCTGGTCTATATCTTCTTAACCGGCCACTCAGGAGCAGAATCGGTCTGGGGCTGGCTAGCTAAGAACTAGAGCTTTGAGCGCCTTATAGTTTTAAAGATAAGCAAGCTAATCAGAGCACTGACCACAGATCCCATAATCACTGAAAAGATTGCTAGATTCACAATCTCGGGGCCTTCAAAAGCCAAGCGAGCAATAAATATTGCAACGGTAAATCCAATTCCTGCGGCGCTTCCTGTGGCAATTAGATCTAGATTCCTAGCACCTTGTGGGTATTCGGCAAACTTTATTTTTCTTGCCGCCATGGTTGCAAGGAGCACGCCTAGCGGTTTGCCAATTACTAAACCGAGGAAGATTCCCCAAGCAATAACTGAGTTAAGCGCGCTGTTAATTGACTGGCTTGAAATCTCAACTCCAGTATTTGCAAAAGCAAAAATTGGCACGATTACATAGCTACTAATCGGATGAAATTTATGCTCTAAGTATTCAATAACCGATACGGATCCATCTTCACCATCAATTAGATTTGATTTGGTCCGTGCAATATTCGGGGTGAGCAAACCCAAAATAACTCCAGCAATTGTTGGATGTATCCCGAATCTGTATGCGCAATACCAGAGTGATAAGGCAAGCGGCAGATAGACCAATACAGATTGACTTCCAAGCTTTCTAAATCCCAAGATGGCAAAAATCGTAAGAAGTCCTGCAAGGCCCCAGGAGAGGTTAACTCCAGTTGAGTAAACCAGGGCAATAATTAATATCGCTCCAATATCATCAATTACAGCTAGCGCTAGTAGAAATGATCGAAGCGATGCAATTGCGCTACTTCCAACCAAGGCAAGAAGTCCAACGGCAAGTGCAATATCGGTTGCCACCGGAACTGCCCAACCATTTGGTTCCACTCCTCCGGCAATTGCTAGATAAATAATGGCTGGAAGGCTCATTCCGCCAAGCGCTGCAAATAGTGGAGCTGCCGCTGCTTTAAAAGATGCTAGATGGCCTGAAGTTAACTCTCGTTTAATCTCTAGGCCAACGACGAAGAAAAAGAGGCTCATAAGAAAATAGTTGATGCTCTTTAATATTGTGAATTCTAATTCCAGACTCGATGGTCCTATTTGTAATTTAAGATGTAGAAAAGCAAAGTAGCTATCTGCAAGTCCAGAGTTTGCCGCAAGTAAGCCAAGGGCTGAAGCGATAAGAATTAGAGTGCCGCTAGATGACTCTCTATGAAGAAAGTCTCTCAAAGGGGCAATCACGCGATTCATAATCTAAAAGGTATCACCTTGCGCTAGCACTGCTTGCTGCTCTATCAGCGCTTAATATCTCCTTGACCATAGGAACGACCTGAGTGGCATAAAGCTCAATTGAATTCATCAATTTTGAGTGCGCCATAGGCCCATTTGAATACTTGAAATCAAATCTCTCAGCCCCAATAGATTTCATTGCATAGGCAATCTTTCTTGCCACCTGCTCTGGCGTTCCTACATAGAAGGAGCCATATTTAACTTCATTGATGAATTGTTCTTTTGTAACCTGCCCCCAGCCGCGCTCTCTGCCAATACGTCCAAACATCACTTGATAATGTGGCCAGAGCTCCTCGATTGCAATCTCCTGTGAGGCAGCGATATGACCTGGTGAGTGAATAGAGATAGGGCGAATTGGATGACCAAATTCATTCATTGAACTTCGATAAAGATCTGCAAATGGCGCAAAGCGGGCAGGATCTCCGCCAATGATGGCAATTGCTAATTTGGCATTAAGCCTTGCAGCTCTTACAACCGACTCAGGAGTTCCACCAACACCAACTCTAAGTGGAATGCTGCCGCGCTCAGTCTTTGGATAGATCTCCTGATTAATAAGTGGTGCTCGCATACTTCCTGACCAGGTCACTGCATTCTCTTTTAATATCTCAACTAATAGCTCAAGTTTTTCTTCAAATAGCGCGCCGTAATCAGATAGTTCATAGCCAAAGAGTGGAAAGGATTCGATAAATGATCCTCGCCCTGCAGTAATTTCTGCTCTTCCATTTGAGAGCGCATCAATTGTGGCAAATCTTTGATAGACCCGAACTGGATCATCACTTGATAAAACCGTAACCCCTGTGCCAAGTGTTATCTGCTTTGTTCTAGTAGCAATTCCGGCCAGAACAGTATCTGGCGAAGATATTGCAAAATCATCTCTGTGATGCTCGCCAATGCTGAAATGATCTAGGCCTAATTGATCTGCCAGAACGGCCTGCTCAACCACATTTCTAATCGTGGCTGCTGCAGAGATAGGCGCTCCAGAATCATCGTTTTGAGTATCACCGAAGGTATCGAGGCCAAATTTGAGATTATCTAAATCCATAGAGCAAAATCTATCAGGGCCAATACAATTGCGCGCATGATAGAGCGCATCCTCTATATTGGCTTTGATCAATTACATGCCAAATACGGTGTTTTAAAGAGCGCTGATGCCAAGAAGGATGTAATTGCGCTGATTCAAAGTGAGCCAATGACTACCGGTAAGAATTGGCATCCTGAGCGGCTCTATTTCTTAATCTCAAGTGCTAGACATTTTGCACAAGAGCTAGGAGAAAAAGGATTTAAAGTCGAATATATAAAAGCAAGTAGCACAACTGCAGGTCTTGATGAGCTTTCAAAGAAATACAAGAATGTAAAGATTTTTGCAGCAGAGCCTTCATCGCATCGTCTCTTTCAATCTTTGAGTGAATATGGCGTAAGTTTTGTTGAAAACGATTTCTTTCTCACTTCTCGATCACTCTTTGCCAAATGGGCCGATGAACAGAAGAGCTACTTGATGGAGAACTTCTATCGCAAACAGAGAGTTCGTCTAAATATCTTGATGGATAAAGCAAAGCCGCTAGGTGGGGCATGGAACTTTGATAAGGAAAATCGCCTCCCGCCGCCAAAGAACTACACTTGGCCCAAATATCTAAACCACTCCCCAGATCAAATAGATCTAGAGGTTGCTAAAGAGCTAGGACATAGCCCATCTACTAATTGGGCCACAACTAGAGCTGGCGCCCTTAAACAACTTGATAACTTTCTTAAAAATCACTTCGCAAACTTTGGTCCCTATGAAGATGCCATCACCGATGAGAACTGGGCGCTACATCACTCACTGCTTAGCCCTTACTTAAATAACGGCCTTCTTCACCCCGAAGAAGTTATTAAGGCAGCGCTTAAGAGATTTGAAAAGGGAGATATTCCAATAGCCTCTGCAGAGGCCTTTATCAGGCAGATCATCGGCTGGCGCGAGTATGTCAATGGAATGTATTGGTATCTAGGAAGAGAGTATCGCCAAAAAAATGGTTTGCACGCAAAGCGAGAGCTGCCGCAATTGTTTAGCAATCCAAGTAAAACCAATATGAACTGCATGAAAAACACGATTACCGATATCAATAATCGCGCCTGGGTTCATCACATTCCGCGCTTAATGATCTTAAGTAACTTTGCCCTAATAGCTGGAATTAATCCTCAGCAATTTCTCCAATGGATGAGAGAGGTTTTCATTGATGCCACAGATTGGGTGATGGTTCCCAATGTAATTGGTATGGGAGTTCATGCCGATGGTGGAATTATGATGACAAAGCCCTACGCGGCAGGGGGCGCCTATATCTCAAGAATGAGCACACACTGCAAAGGTTGTTTCTTTGATCCAAAGAAGCGCACCGGCGATGATGCCTGTCCTTTTACAACTCTCTATTGGGACTTTCTCGATCGACATCGCCAGCAGTTTCAAGGAAATCACCGGATTGCCCAACAGCTATTTGGCCTTGATCGACTTAAAGATTTAGATGAAGTTAGATCAAGAGCTAAAGATGTGCTTAAGAAACTAGATCAAGGAAAACTTTAACGAGGGCAGCTGCAGATCTGCTCTTTACTGATTCCGGCAAGAGCTTCGGCGATATGCTCTCCGCAGCCTTCCCAAGTCCACTTGCCACAAGAGCGACATTTAACTGCGCTACACATAAAAAGAGTTCCTCTCCATAAATAACTTTAAATATAGGGACATAGTCTATTTGGACTTATCCATTGCTAATCTCATAGCTCCAAAGATCTAGATCATCAAGATTTACCGGCTTAAACCCCTTGGCCTCAAGGGCGCTAGCAATTTGTGCTCGATGCTCAGTTGCATGGTGGATGCTTTGGGAGAGAATCGTGGAGCGCCATCTTTTAACAAGGTTTCCTGAATAGTTCTCAAATTCAAGTAGCTCATCATCTAGCTTTGCAGACTCAAGAAGAGCAGCATCGATAGCTGCGGCCTGCTTGGCAAGTACTTCCAAATCAGCATTTTTCTCTATCTCTTGAATTGCCTCTCCAGGGACCTCAGGGTGTTTACCGGTTATGCGAAATGCATAGGCATCTGATGAATCAACGATGTGATGAGTAATCTCAGCGACAAACCACTCAGGATTTGTGGCAAAAGACTTTAGAGCATCTTCAGGAAGAGTTGCTAGATGCTTAATTGTTAATTGATTAGCCCAAGCCATATGTTTCAATAAACGCTCTAAACCGATACTCATAAAATCTATCCTCTCCTAAACTTTGGCAAGAATGCTGGAA
>CANNDP010000030.1 GCA_947503395.1 Actinomycetota bacterium | reverse complement strand
CAGATCCTTCTCTTTGCACTCTTGATGGCAGTAGCAACCTTGCCTACCTATCAAGCTCATGGCGCTGAGTGGAGCATGACTGAAGATATGGGTCTTCATCTAAAGATGAATATGAATGGCGTCTCCCCGCATGTGGAGAGAATTAATGGTCTAGACCGCATCTGGCGATCAGATGGACCTACTGGAACTGTAGTTAGTGATTGCAATGAAGAGGGCGTCTGCACCAACGTAACAGTGCCCGCTCGACTTGGAAATGATTTCACAGTTGTCACATTTGCTAACGGCACAAAGCGCGCGTATTTCAAGGAAATTGATGGGGCAAATCAACAGGTTTATTCAGCTCCCTGTATCGATGCAGGGTGTGTGAGCATTGGAACAAAAACCGCAACAACAACTGATATGAGAGTTCCTTCGAGCACTAAGGCTTGGGGCGTACCAGATGCCGTCTTGCTTCCTGATGGCCGAGTGAGAATCTATATTGTTGAAAGTCCAGTAGTCGGAAAGTGCACCGAAAAGATTGCTTCTTATATCTCTACTGATGGAATTTCATTTACCAAAGAGCCAGGCTGGCGCTTTGAAAATGGTTATGTTGATACTGAGATCTTGCGCGCTAAACAAGGTGATTATGTAATGATCATGGCCGATATTGCCTGCACCAGCACCAATCGTCAGATGCTCTTTGTTAGTACCTCTAAAGATGGTTTGAGCTGGAGCACTCCGCAGATTCTTACCGGACCTGGAGTAGAAGGTTTAGATCCAACAGGATATGAAGTTTCACCAAATGTATTTCGGATTTATTACTCACAAGGTGGACCATCGCAGACATATGTTGTTAAGCGCGGTGTCTTGAGATTTACTCCTGCTGCAGTGGTGACACCAACCCCAACCCCAACACCAACGCCAACACCAACCCCAACCCCAACACCAACGCCCACAGAATCAGCTGTTGCTTCTCCATCTCCAACACCCACAACTGCTTCTCCAGCTCCAACTAAGGCAGCAGTAGCTAAGAAAACTACTATTACTTGTGTTAAAGGAAAGAGTGTTAAAAAAGTAACTGCAGTCAATCCAAAGTGTCCTAAGGGATATAAAAAGAGATAGTTCTGTAAATCTGCTCTATCCAACTCCTTTACTCTGAGTAGATGAGAAAATCATCGCAAGTCTTTATATCTTAATTTTTTACATCTCTTCTCTGTAGTCAAACAGTATTTAGAGATTAATCTGTGCCATAATTAGTATTAAGTTGATCGAGCTTTCTCTCGATCTGGCCCGTTCGGTAAACCCCGCATTCTTTGCGGGGTTACACATGCCCGTTCGGTAGGACTCGAACCCACACCTCAAGGTTGAAAACCAAGCATCCTGCCATTAGACGACGAACGGCATGCTTTTGAAATCTAAAATAATTAGAGCAAGTTTGTTTTCTAATTTGAGGAAAATGTGGAGAATCGCTTCTGTTATCTAGCCCTAGTGAAGCGCTCTGATTTCTTTGAAGATGGGTTCAGACAGGCGTGATTTTGACCTAAAGCCCCCTTTGCTTCTAATATCTGCCCTCTCACCAGAGACTGCTGGTTTCAAATCGCAAGGTTTGAAGTAAATGTCGAAAGACAACCCGCATAGGTTCGAGCGGATACCCCGCGCGTTTCTATGCGACGGGGTTTTTTTATATTTATCACCCAATCAGTAGGTACTTCTTCTGGGGAATATAAGTAGAAAGGAAGCTAGATGGCACGCTCTGATAAGGCGGCATCAGTTGCTGAATTGGTTGAAGACTTTAAGTCTGCCGATGCAACTGTTGTTACCGAGTATCGCGGTCTAACCGTGACTGCAATTAAAGAGCTACGTCGCTCACTTGGTGTTGGCACTAAATATAAAGTTGCTAAAAACACCTTGGTAAAGATTGCTGCAAAAGAGGCTGGAGTAGAGGTCGCTGACTCACTACTAACTGGCCCAACTGCTGTTGCCTTCGTTCAAGGCGATTCAGTTGCAGCTGCAAAGAGCTTAAAGAATTTCCAGAAGGAAAATCCATTCTTAATTATTAAGGGTGGAATCTTTGAAGGAAAAGCAGTAACAACAGCTGAAATCATGAAACTTGCCGATCTTGAATCGCGCGAAGTTCTCTTGGCCAAGCTTGCTGGCGCTATGAAGGCATCTATGGCAAAAGCCGCTAGAGCATTTGATGCGCTGCGTATTAAGAGAGAAGCTGAATCTGGAGCACCTGCTGCGCCAGTGCAGGCTGCCCCCGCTGCAGAAGCAGCACCAGTTGCAGAGGCAACAACTCAGGAAGTTGTAGCCCAAGCAGCTCCAGTTGCAGAAGCAACAAACGAGGAAGTTGTTGCTCAGGCAGCGCCAGAGACTTCTGCGCCAGTAGAACCAACAGAGAACGCTTAAAGAAAAGGAAATACGAAAATGGCAAAACTAAGTAGCACAGACCTATTAGCTCAATTCAAAGAGATGACTCTTGTTGAGCTCTCAGATTTCGTAAAGGCATTTGAGACCGAATTCGATGTTACTGCCGCAGCGCCAGTTGCTGTTGCAGCAGCAGGCGGGGCAGCAGGCGGCGGAGAAGCTGCAGCAGCTCAAGATGAATTCACAGTAGTAATTGAAGAAGCCGGTTCACAGAAGATCGCGGTTATTAAGGAAGTTCGCGCCCTTAATTCAAGCCTCGGTCTAAAGGAAGCAAAGGATCTTGTCGATTCAGCTCCAGCAACCGTGCTTGAGAAGGCCGATAAGGCAACAGCTGATAAGGCAAAGGCCGCCCTTGAGGCAGCTGGCGCAAAGGTCAGCATCAAGTAAGTTCTTCTATAAGCGAGCCCCCCTTATACAGGGGGGCTTTGCTATTTATTGAGCCTTACCCCTGATTAGACAGCGGCGTGTCGCAGGGGATATCCTGCCCCCTCGCTCAAAAATCACAGGTCAGGCATATAGCGGCTGAGGCCTTACGTTTGCTGTGCGAGCACGAAGAGATTTAAGAGTTACTAAAAAACTTAAAGAAGTAGTGACTAACTTTGGAAGGAAAACTCTTGGCCGCGAAAACGAAATCAACAGCTCCTAACCGCATTTCTTTCGCCAAGATCCGCGAACCACAAGAAGTTCCAAATCTATTGGCTCTGCAAATCGAGAGCTTTGATTGGTTACTTGGCAATGATGCCTGGCGCGCAAGACTTGGTAAGAATGAAAGACCAGATCGAGGAGAAATTCCTAAGACCTCTGGACTTGAAGAAATATTTGAAGAGATTTCACCAATTGAAGACTTCCAAGGCTCGATGTCACTCTCCTTCCGTGATCATCGCTTTGAACCTTCCAAATACACAATCGCAGAGTGCAAAGAGCGTGACATTACCTATGCCGCTCCACTATTTGTTACCGCAGAATTTACCAACAATGTAACTGGTGAAATTAAATCCCAAACTGTATTTATGGGAGATTTCCCGCTAATGACTCCGCGCGGAACATTTGTTATCAATGGAACTGAGCGTGTAGTTGTTTCACAGCTAGTTAGATCTCCTGGAGTTTATTTTGAAAGAACAGTTGAGAAGGCATCTGATAAAGATATCTTCACAGCAAAGATCATTCCTAGCCGCGGAGCATGGTTAGAGTTTGAAATTGATAAGAAAGACTTTGTTGCGGTTCGTATTGATAGAAAGCGCAAGCAATCCGTAACTATCTTTCTTAAAGCACTTGGCTGGAGCAATGATCAGATTCTTGCTGAGTTTGGCGAGTATCCATCAATCAAAGAAACTCTTGCTAAAGATAACGTTTCAACTCAAGATGAAGCTCTGCTTGATATCTATCGCAAGATGCGTCCAGGTGAGCCGCCAACTAAAGAGGCAGCACAAACCCTTATTGAAAACCTCTATTTCAACCCTAAGCGCTATGACCTAGCAAAAGTAGGGCGTTTTAAGGTTAATAAGAAGCTTGGCCTAGATCTTGATCTTGGTAAATCACTTCTTGCCATCGACGACATCGTTGGAGCAATTCGCTATATCGCAGCCCTTCATAAAGGCGAGACGCTTATTGATTTAGGTAAGCAGGTTCGTGTTGAGATCGATGATATCGACCACTTTGGAAATCGCCGCCTAAGAACTGTTGGCGAGCTAATTCAAAACCAGGTTCGAGTTGGTCTCTCTCGTATGGAGCGCGTTGTTAGAGAGCGCATGACAACACAAGATGTTGAAGCGATTACTCCGCAGACACTTATCAATATCCGTCCAATTACTGCATCTATCAAAGAGTTCTTTGGAACTTCTCAGCTCTCACAGTTTATGGATCAGACCAATCCAATTTCAGGTCTTACTCATAAGCGTCGTCTATCAGCGCTTGGACCTGGTGGACTTTCAAGAGATAGAGCTGGCTTTGAAGTAAGAGATGTTCATCCATCTCACTATGGCCGCATGTGTCCGATTGAAACACCAGAAGGTCCAAACATTGGTCTGATTGGCTCTCTTGCAACTTATGCTCGTATCACGCCATTTGGTTTCGTTGAGACGCCATATCGCAAAGTTTCTAAAGGCAAAGTTACAGATGCAGTTGATTACTTAACTGCAGATGAAGAAGATGAACACATTATTGCCCAGGCAAATGCTCCTCTTACTGAGGATAGCCACTTTGCTGAAGCGAGAGTTTTAGTTCGTCGCCGCGGCGGAGAAGTTGAATACATCCCAGCTGAAGAAGTTGATTACATGGATGTTTCACCTCGCCAGATGGTTTCGGTTGCAACTGCGATGATTCCATTCCTTGAGCATGATGATGCTAACCGCGCTCTTATGGGAGCAAATATGATGCGTCAGGCTGTGCCACTACTTCGCGCAGAATCACCTCTAGTTGGAACCGGTATGGAATACCGCGCAGCAGTAGATGCTGGTGATGTTCTTCTTGCCGTTAGAGGCGGAGTAGTAAGTGAGGTTGCCTCAGATCTAATCGTTATTACAACCGATGATGGCGAGGAAGATACTTATAACGTTGATAAGTTCATCCGCTCCAATCAAGGAACTTCTCGCAATATGCGAGTAATTGTTAGCCAAGGACAGAAGATTGCTGCCGGCCAAGCTATTGCTGATGGTCCAAGCACTGAACTAGGCGAGATGGCTTTGGGTAAGAACTTACTTGTGGCATTTATGTCATGGGAAGGTCATAACTATGAAGATGCCATTATTTTGTCCCAGCGTTTAGTTCAAGATGATGTCCTCTCCTCAATTCACATTGAAGAGTATGAAGTTGATGCTCGTGATACCAAACTAGGAGCAGAGGAAATCACTCGTGATATTCCAAATGTCTCTGAGGAAGTTCTTTCAGACCTTGATGAGCGCGGAATTATCCGCATCGGAGCAGATGTTGTTCCAGGCGATATCTTGGTTGGAAAAGTTACGCCAAAAGGTGAAACTGAATTAACTCCTGAAGAGCGCCTGCTTCGCGCAATCTTTGGTGAGAAGGCAAGAGAAGTTAGAGATACATCGCTAAAGGTTCCTCATGGTGAGGGCGGAAAAGTAATTGGCGTAAAAATATTTGATCTCGATGATGGCTACGATCTTGCAGCTGGAGTTAATCAAGTAGTTCGCGTCTATGTTGCCCAAAAGCGCAAGATTCAAGATGGTGACAAGCTTGCAGGACGCCATGGAAATAAGGGCGTTATCTCCAAGATTTTGCCAGTTGAAGATATGCCATTTCTTGCTGATGGAACTCCAGTTGATGTAGTACTTAATCCACTCGGTGTTCCAGGACGTATGAATGTTGGTCAGGTTCTAGAGACTCACCTTGGTTGGGTTGCAAAGAGCGGCTGGCAAGTATCTGGCTCCGATAAGGGATGGCAAGAGCGCTTAGGCGCAATTGGCGCACTCTCTGCAGAGCCTGGAACTCGCGTAGCAACACCTGTCTTTGATGGCGCAAGAGAAGAGGAGATCACAGGACTTCTTGGATCAACTCTTCCAAATGCTGATGGCGATCGTTTAGTTGGAGAGCATGGAAAAGCGATGCTCTTTGATGGCAGAACTGGTCAGCCATATCGCGAGCCAATCACTGTTGGTTATATGTATATCTTGAAGCTACATCACTTAGTTGATGACAAGATCCATGCTCGCTCAACTGGTCCTTACTCCATGATTACTCAGCAACCACTTGGTGGAAAAGCTCAGTTCGGTGGACAGCGATTTGGTGAGATGGAAGTTTGGGCCCTTGAAGCATATGGCGCTGCCTACACCTTGCAAGAGCTACTAACAATTAAATCTGATGATGTTCTAGGTCGCGTTAAGGTCTATGAAGCAATCGTTAAGGGTGAAAATATCCCAGAGCCTGGAATCCCAGAGTCATTTAAGGTTCTAGTAAAAGAGATGCAATCACTCTGTCTCAATGTAGAAGTACTTTCATCTGAAGGTGTTGCTATTGAGATGCGCGATACTGATGAAGAAGTCTTTAAAACAGCCGAAGAGCTAGGAATCAACTTGTCACGAGTTGAACCAAGCTCTGTAGAAGAAGTTTGACAGGGGGAGAAATAGATATGTTAGATGTCAACTTTTTCGATGAGTTAAGGATTGGTCTTGCCTCTGCTGGCAATATCCGTGAGTGGTCATTTGGTGAGGTCAAAAAGCCAGAGACTATTAACTACCGCACCCTAAAGCCGGAAAAAGATGGTCTCTTTGATGAGAAGATCTTTGGACCAACTAGGGATTGGGAGTGCTACTGCGGTAAATATAAGCGCGTACGCTTCAAAGGAATTATCTGCGAGCGATGCGGAGTTGAAGTAACTCGCGCCAAGGTTCGCCGTGAGCGCATGGGACATATTGAACTTGCTGCCCCAGTTACTCATATCTGGTATTTCAAAGGCGTTCCATCACGTCTTGGCTATCTTCTAGATCTTGCTCCAAAAGATCTTGAAAAGGTTATCTATTTTGCTGCCTACATGATCACTGAAGTTGATGTGGAGGCGCGCGAGGAAGATCTTCCAAAGCTAGAAAAGAAGATCAACTCTGATCGCAAGAAGATTGAGACCAAGCGCGATAACGATCTTGCTCTTCGCCAAGAGAAGATGGAAAATGATTTAGCAGAGCTCGAAGATGAAGGCGCTAAAGCTGATCAACGCCGTAAGGTGAGAGAAGCTGGCGAGCGCGAACTAAAAAATATTCGTGAGCGTTCTCAAAAAGAACTTGATCGCCTAGAGGAGGTCTGGATTCGTTTCAAGAATCTAAAGGTCCAAGATCTTGAAGGTGATGAGAATCTTTATCGCGAGATGCGTGATCGCTATGGCATCTACTTCAAGGGATATATGGGAGCTGCTGCAATTCAGCGCAGACTTGAAACCTTTGATCTCCAAGCTGAGTTCGACAAGCTAAATGTCTTGGCTGAAACTGGCAAGGGACAGAAGAAGACTCGCGCCATTAAGCGCCTTAAGGTGGTTAACTCATTTCTAACTACCTCTAATAAGCCAGCTTCAATGGTTCTAGATTGCGTTCCAGTTATTCCACCAGATCTTCGTCCGATGGTTCAATTAGATGGCGGCCGCTTTGCTACCTCTGATCTAAATGATCTCTATCGCCGCGTTATTAACCGTAATAACCGCTTAAAGAGATTAGTAGATCTTGGAGCGCCAGAGATTATTGTCAATAACGAAAAGCGTATGCTTCAAGAAGCAGTAGATGCGCTATTTGATAATGGTCGTCGTGGTCGCCCAGTAACAGGACCTGGAAATCGTCCACTTAAATCACTTTCCGATATGTTGAAAGGAAAGCAGGGACGCTTCCGTCAGAACCTGCTTGGAAAGCGCGTGGATTACTCAGGTCGTTCGGTAATCGTCGTTGGTCCACAGCTAAAACTTCATCAATGCGGTCTGCCTAAGCAGATGGCACTTGAGCTATTTAAGCCCTTTGTAATGAAGCGCTTAGTAGATCTAAATCATGCCCAGAACATCAAGAGCGCAAAGCGTATGGTTGAGCGTTCCAGATCTGTAGTTTGGGATGTATTAGAAGAGGTAATTGCTGAGCATCCAGTGCTACTAAACCGCGCACCAACTCTGCACCGTTTAGGTATTCAAGCATTTGAACCACAACTAATTGAAGGAAAAGCAATTCAGATCCACCCTCTAGTTTGTACTGCCTTTAACGCAGACTTCGATGGTGATCAGATGGCGGTTCACGTTCCACTATCTGCCGAGGCTCAAGCAGAGGCTCGTATCTTGATGCTCTCCTCAAACAATATTCTCTCGCCAGCATCTGGAAGGCCGCTAACTGCGCCAACCCAAGATATGGTCCTAGGTCTATATTTTCTAACCTCACTTCGCGAGAAGCAGGAAGGTGAGGGACGCAGCTTTACCTCAATCTCTGAAGGTCTAATGGCCTATGAGCAAAATAGCCTCTCACTACAAGCCAAGATAAAGATTCGCGTCAATATCAATGGCGAGCTAGTAACAAAAGAGACAACTCTTGGAAGAGCAATCTTTAATGAAGTTCTTCCTGAGTCATTCCCATATGTTGATTACGATGTAACTAAGAAAGCACTTGGTTTAATCGTTGATAATTTAGCTGAAGGCTATCCAAAGGTAGTTGTAGCTCAAGTACTAGATGCCTTGAAGGAACTTGGTTTCACCTGGGCAACTAGAGCTGGAGCAACAATTGGAATTGTTGATGTAGTAACTCCAGGAAGAAAGCTTGAAATCCTTGAGGGCTATGAGACAAAGGCCGATAAGGTCCAATCTCAATATGAGAAGGGTCTAATTACCGATGATGAACGTCGTCAGGAGCTAATTGAGATCTGGACTCAGGCAACAAATGAAGTTGCTAAGGAGATGGAAGATAATTTCCCAAGAACAAATCCAGTCTGGATGATGGTCTTCTCTGGAGCCCGCGGAAATATGATGCAGATTCGCCAGATTGCAGGTATGCGCGGACTTGTAGCAAATCCAAAGGGTGAAATTATCCCTCGTCCGATTAAATCTAACTTCCGTGAAGGACTCTCAGTTCTTGAGTACTTCATCTCAACACATGGTGCTAGAAAAGGACTTGCAGATACTGCCCTTCGAACTGCAGATGCTGGTTATCTAACTAGACGTCTCTGCGATGTGGCTCAAGATGTAATCATTAGAGAAGAGGATTGCGGAACTGATCGCGGTTTAACTCTAAAGATTGGAAATATCGTTGCAGGAAAACTTACCCGCGATGATTATGTTGAGACTTCAATCTATGGCCGAACCCTTGCAGATGATGTTGTAGTAGATGGCAAGACCATCGTTACATCAGGTGCTGATCTTGGCGATCGCTTAATCAATGATCTAATTGATGCTGGCGTTAGCGAGATTAAAGTTCGCTCAATTCTTACCTGCGATAGCAAGGTTGGACAGTGCGCTAAGTGTTATGGCCGCTCAATGGCATCAGGCAAGCTAGTTGATGTGGGCGAAGCAGTGGGAATCATTGCAGCGCAATCAATTGGTGAACCAGGAACTCAGTTAACAATGCGTACCTTCCATACTGGAGGTGCTGCAACTGCATCAGGTGATATCACCCATGGTCTGCCTCGCGTAGTTGAGCTCTTTGAAGCGCGCACTCCAAAGGGCGTTGCTCCAATTGCAGAGACTGCCGGAGTTGTTAGCTTCCTTGAAGATGCTAAGGGTAAGAAGATAATTGTTACCCCAGAGGATGGTTCAGAAGCTGTTGCTTATCCAATTACTCGTCGTCAGAAACTTCTAGTTGAAGATGGCCAGAAGGTAAGCGTTGGTCAACAGATGGTTGTGGGAGCAATTGATCCTAAGCAAGTACTAAAAATCTTAGGAGCAAGATCAACACAGACCCATCTAGTCCATGAAATTCAAGAGGTTTATCGCACCCAGGGTGTTGGTATCCACGATAAGCACATTGAAATTGTGGTTAAGCAGATGCTTCGTCGCATCACTGTTCTAGAACCAGGGGATACCGATCTATTGCCAGGTGAATTAGTTGATCACCTAAGGTTCCAATCTGCTAACCGCGAAGCGGTGCAGAAAGGTGGCAAGGCTGCAAATGGTCGCCCAGAACTTATGGGTATTACCAAAGCATCACTTGCTACTGAATCTTGGTTATCAGCAGCCTCCTTCCAGGAGACAACTCGCGTCCTAACAGATGCAGCCCTTTCTGAAAAGAGTGATCCACTTCTTGGCCTTAAAGAGAACGTCATCATTGGAAAACTCATCCCAGCAGGAACCGGCCTTGCTCGTTATCGCAACGTTCGAGTCGAACCTACTGAAGAGGCAAAGGCTGCGGTCTATGCAGCTTATGAAGAGTATGACTATGCGCCATTTGATACCACAGGATCAGGAGAGGCAGTTCGCCTTGATGATTACCAAGTTGGAGA
>CANNDP010000029.1 GCA_947503395.1 Actinomycetota bacterium | reverse complement strand
AGGAAGAACTTCTCTGATCAAATATCAAAGTTCCGCTCTTTAGGGTCTGCAGGAAACTCTCTTCTTCAGCCTCTGCCACCTTCAAAATTCGAATGCTATCGCTCTGCAACTCTGGGTATTGCGGACCCATCGCTTCAATCGAGGCTCTAACAAGTTCGCTCATATTGCGATCATCTGCGCCTAGCAACTTCATATTCCTAGTTGTGCGGCGCATCATTCTTCTCAAAACATATCCGCGACCTTCATTGCCTGGAGTGACTCCATCGCCAATTAACATTGTCGCCGTTCTTGCATGATCAGCAATTACCCGAAGTGATACATCACTTGATGTGGCTTTGCCATATGTAACTCCGCTTAAATCGCTCGCCCGATTAAGAATGTGCTGAGTTGTATCTATCTCATAAATATTTTCAACTCCCTGCAATAAAGCGGCAGTACGCTCAAGGCCTAAGCCAGTATCAATACTTTTAGCAGGAAGTTCGCCAAGAATTGGGAAACTATCTTTGCCCCCACCTTCGCCTCTCATATTCTGCATAAAGACAAGATTCCAGATCTCTAGATAGCGATCCTCATCGGCAATTGGTCCACCTTCTTTGCCGTAGGCAGCACCACGGTCAAAATAAATTTCGGAGCAAGGCCCGCAAGGACCAGGCACGCCCATTGACCAGAAATTATCTGCCATTCCACGTCTTTGGATTCGCTCTTTTGGGATCCCAATTTTCTTATGCCAGATATCTGCTGCTTCATCATCATCTAGATAAACCGTGACCCACAATTTATCTTCGGCAAATCCATATCCACCATCACTTATAGGTTTAGTTAATAGCTCCCAAGCAAGGGTGATAGCACCTTCCTTGAAGTAATCGCCAAAGGAAAAATTGCCACACATTTGAAAAAAAGATGCATGACGAGTTGTTTTGCCAACTTCTTCAATATCCAGAGTTCTTACACACTTCTGCACTGAGGTGGCGCGCTTATATGGCGGAGTTAACTCCCCTAGGAAGAACGGTTTAAAGGGAACCATTCCGGCATTTACTAGAAGAAGATTTGGATCATCTGCAATCAGGGAGGCTGAAGGAACAACAGTATGTTTAATGCCTTGGCTATTAGCTGACTCAAAGAATTTTAGCCAGCGAGAACGAATTTCTGCTGAATTCACGAGGAGTTAGAACTCCTCGTCGTCAACATACCTGCTGTTTTTAGCCTTCTTACTCTTCTTTCCTTTTTTCTTTTTACGAAGTTGGGCAGCCGTTAACACAGCACCTGCTGCCTTCATCGCCATTTGATTCTTATCAAGAAAACCTGAAGCACTCTCTGAGACTTTAGAGCTGAACTCCTCCATCGTCTTAGTCACTTTATTGATGCTCTGCAGCGGTCCATTAACAAGCTCTACAGTAGTTGTGACTTCATTGAGCAGGGGCGCTGTCTCCTTAGCAATATCTCGAACCGCTCCGCCAACCTCGTCGATAGCTCTTCCGAGTCGAATGACAGCGTAGGCGATAGCGATACCAATGATTAATAAAGCGCTAGCTGCGATTATTGCTGCAATTCCACCTGCGGACATAGCGTTAGCCTACTAAAGATTTCTCGCCTTATTCTGGCTTGAAATCCACTCCGCTCTCTCGTCTTTGTGCGGTAGTAATCGGAGTTGGAGCGCCAGTTAGTGGATCTGCCCCGCTTGCCGTCTTAGGAAAGGCAATAACTTCGCGAATTGACTCAGCACCAGCAAGTAGCGCACATAGTCGATCTAGGCCAAGAGCAATTCCGCCGTGCGGCGGAGGACCGTAGTTGAAGGCTTCAAGTAGGAAGCCAAATTTAGATTCAGCCTCTTGTTTAGTTAATCCAATAACATCAAATACAGCTTGTTGAATTTCGCGCTTATGGATACGGATGGAACCGCCGCCAATTTCATTTCCATTCAAAACGATGTCATAGGCATAAGCAAGGGCTGATTTGGGATCATCTTTAAAGCTCTTCTCATATTCTGGCTTTGGTCCAGTAAATGGGTGATGAACCGCGGTCCATCCCCCAGAATCAGTTGCTTCAAACATCGGTGCATCAACAACCCAGAGAAACTTCCATTGATCTTCTGCAATTAGATTACATCTCTGACCTATTTCTAAACGAACTGCTCCAAGGAGTTGAAGCGATGAAGGACGCTCTCCTGCCGCAAAGAAAATAGCATCGCCATTTTTCGCACCGACAAAGGAGGCAATCTCCTTGCTCTCCTTCTCCGAAAGATTCTTAGCAACCGGGCCACCTAGGCTGCCATCTTCGCCAACGAGAATATATGCCAAACCTTTAGCGCCTCTAGCCTTGGCCCAATCTTGCCAAGCATCTAACTCACGCCTTGGTGATGCAGCTCCTTTGGGCATGACAACAGCGCCAACGAACTCTGCCTGGAATACTCTAAAGCTTGTCTCTTTAAAGAAATCAGTTACATCAACTAGCTCATTTTCAAAACGTAAATCAGGTTTATCTGAGCCAAACCTTCTAAGCGCTTCGTGATAAGTCATATGAGCAATTGGTAGAGAAATATCGATATCTAAAGTTCTCTTAAATACTTCCTTCAGTATCTTTTCCGCAATAGCAATAACATCACTTTGATCAACAAAAGACATCTCAATATCTAATTGAGTAAACTCTGGTTGTCTATCGGCTCTAAAATCCTCATCTCTGAAGCAGCGTGCAATCTGGTAATAGCGTTCCATTCCAGCAACCATTAAAAGTTGCTTAAAAAGCTGAGGTGATTGCGGAAGGGCATACCAAGACCCGGGCTGCAAACGAACAGGAACCAAGAAATCTCTCGCACCCTCTGGCGTTGAGCGAGTTAGATTTGGAGTTTCAATATCTAAAAAGCCTTCGCTATCCATTACAGATCTAATGATTGAGGTGACTTTTGAACGAAGGCGCAGCGCGCTACTTGGCCCCTCACGCCTTAAATCCAGATAGCGATATTTAAGCCTTACCTCTTCGCTGACGTTTACTACTTCGCCGCTATCGACAGGAAATGGCAGCGCTGCTGCTTCGCTTAAAACCTCAAGGTTCTCGCAATTAACTTCAATCTCGCCTGTAGGCAGTGCTAAATTTTCGTTTCCGCTTGGACGTTTAGTAACTACTCCATCGATTAAAACGCACCATTCAGCTCTAAGTGCAGCTGCCACCTTCTCATCAGAGATAACTACTTGCACACTTCCCGAGTAATCGCGCAGGTCAATAAATGCCACCCCACCATGATCGCGCCGCCTTGCAACCCAGCCAGCAAGTTTTACGCGGCTGCCAATATCACTTGACCGAAGGGTTCCAGCGCTATGGGAGCGAAGCAATTAAAAAACCTACTCTCTATTCCTGTTAAAGCCCAGATGACTTCTCGGCCAATGTCTTAGCAAGAGAGGTAAGCCTAACCGAAGTCTGCTCTCCATTGCTCATCTGTTTTAGCTCAACTGACCCTGATTGCAATTCACTATCGCCAAGAACTATTGCAAAGCGCGCTCCAGATTTATCAGCCGCTTTCATCGCACCCTTTAGAGAGCGATCTCCAAAGTTCTGCTCTACAACAAAGCCCTCTTTTCTAAGTGAATCAACGAGAGTAAAGCACTTTGAGCGAGCCTCATCACCTAGAGCAATCACATAGAGGTCGATATATTTCAATTCTCCAGGGAGCAGTTGTCCACTCTGTGCCTCTGCTTCAAGGGCCAGAAGGATTCGATCAATTCCTAATCCAAAACCAATTCCTGAAAGCTTAGATCCCCCGAGAAGCTCCATAAGACCGTCATAGCGCCCGCCGCCGCCAATACCAGATTGCGCGCCAAGTCCATTGTGAACAAACTCAAAGGTTGTGCCGGTGTAGTAATCAAGGCCCCTAACCATTCTTGGATTTACTACATAACTAATTTCCAAAGAATCAAGAGCAGATTTAACCGCTTCGAAGTTCTCTCTACTTTCGCTATTTAAATAATCTAGAAGCAGTGGAGCTTTACTCATGGATGAACTAATTTCTTCACGTTTATCATCAAAGAGGCGCAGCGGATTCTTAAGAGCTCTTGTGCGCGTTTCTTCATCAAGATTTAACCCAGCGATAAAAGCATCTAGATCTTTTCTATGTGCCGCCCTACTCTCACTATCGCCAAGTGAAGTTATCTGGAGTTCAAAATCTTTAAGTCCAAGTTTTCTATAACCTTGATAGGCAATCGAGATTACCTCTGCATCAAGATATGGATCATTGCTACCGATAGCCTCGATTCCAAATTGATAAAACTGGCGATAGCGACCAGCTTGAGGTCTCTCAGCTCTAAAAAAGGGCCCTTGATAAAAGAGTTTGACTGGCAGGCTGCCACGATCTAATCCATGTTCAATCACAGCTCTTATTACTCCCGCAGTTCCCTCAGGGCGAAGAGTTAGTGAGCGTCCGCCACGATCTTCAAAGGTATACATCTCTTTTGTAACCACATCTGTTGAAGCGCCAACTCCTCGAGTAAATAACTCGGTATCTTCAAATATTGGCAGCTCAATTAATTCATATCCGGCAGCAAGTGCTGGAACTTTCAGCGTTTGAATAATCCGATCAAAAACATTTGATTTTGGCGGCAGATACTCAGAGACGCCCTTAGGGGCTGCAAACTTTTGACTCATGCCAATCTCCCTTGAGTTGCCGCTATTAGGTATTGATTGCTCTTCAATTCCTCTTCCATCCTGCTCTCATCGCCATGTCCAGTAAGAACTCGAAGATGAGGTGGCAAGGTCGCTATTTTCTCACGAAGAGTTATCTCCATGTCGCTCATTGAGCCACGTGGCAGATCTGTTCTGCCAATTCCTCCTTTAAAGAGCACATCTCCACTGATTAATAGCTCATCATCGACTATGGCCAGAGTAGAACCTGGGGTATGTCCTGGCGCATGTCTAAAGGAGAAATTCATTCCCCCAAGTTTTGACTCACTATCAGAATCTATTGACCAGGTTCGCTCTGGTTCTTGAAAATTAATTTCCTCCCCCGAAAGCTTTCCAAGTTCGCTCAAGAGTGCTTGGGATTGCGGTCCCATTGCGCGTTCTGGATTACTTAGTAGGTCCCTATCAGCGTTATGAATATAGGTATCACTTTCAATAAAGTCTTTAGCAAGAGAGTAGAGAGAAAATGTGTGATCAAGATGGCCATGGGTTATAAAAATTGCTCCCACAACGAGATTATGTTCCTCAAGCTTTGCTTTTATTTCTTTCATAAGATTCGGAATGGCAATTCCGGGATCAATAACGACGCAGTGTGAATTTTTTGCTGGAGCTATGATCCAACAATTTGTAGCGTAGTAAGGCGCAACTACTCGATCCACTAAGAGGCTCACCTGGGCATTCTTCCAACCCCGGCGCCCACTTCCGCTCAAAAGAGCCCTACGTGAGCGACTTTTTTACAGATTCGCCCTAGGGCGGTAGCGTTTGGCCCTTACCAACCGCTGAACCCATAACGCCAGAGTGAAAAACTCCAGGCGCGCAACGTTCGAGAAAGTAGGACCTAATGGATACTGTAGATAATCAAGTTCTACCTAACTCAGCTGCTGCAGCGCTAATCGGTGATCCTTCAAAATTTGGTCGCGTCGATGAAAATGGAATGGTTTATGTTCGAACCAACGATGGCGAAAAAGTTGTCGGTTCATACCCTGGAAAATCTGCTGAAGAGGCACTTGCCTACTTCGTCCGTAAATTTGAACTTGTCGCATCAGAAGTTGCTCTACTTGCCGCAAGAATCATCAGCGGCGCTATGGTTCCTCAAGATGCTAATGAAGCGGTTAAGAAGTTAAGAAATCAAATTGAACATCTAAATGGCGTTGGAAACCTTGAAGCGCTAAGAAGCTCACTTGAGCAGATTCCACCGCTAATTGATGAACACCGTCCAGCCTACGAGGCGAAAAAGGCAGCAGAGGCAGAGGCAAAAGCTGAAAAACGCGCAGCAACCATCGCCGCAAAAGAAGCTCTTGTTATCGAAGCTGAAGGTTTAATTGATTCGACCAGTTGGAAAGTTACTGGCGAGCGCCTTAAAGTCCTACTAGATGATTGGAAGAAGGCTCCTCGCCTTGATAAAAAGACGGATTCAGAGTTATGGAAGCGCTTCTCATCTGCGCGCAATAAGTTTGATAAGCGTCGCAGAGTTCATTTTGCAGGTCTTAGCGCTCAACAGGGCCAAGTTAAGGACGCTAAAGAAAAGATTGTTGTTGAAGCTGAATCACTTGCTACATCTACTGATTGGGTAGCAACTGCCAGACGCTATAAAACTCTTATGGATCAATGGAAGGCAAGCGGTCGAGGAAAAAAGAGTGATGATGACAAGCTCTGGACCAGATTTAAAGCTGCCCAAGACACTTTCTTCACGACAAAGAACGCTGATCTAGAAAAGCGCGGCGAATCAATGGCTGCAAATCTTGAGAAGCGCGAGGCAATTGTTGCTGAAATGGAAGCACTTCTTCCAATAACTAATCTTGATGATGTTAGACGCAAATTCCGCGATCTTCGCCAAAAGCTCTCCAAAATCGGCATGATCGATCGAAAGAAGCGATCCGTTTTGGATAAACGTGTTGATAGCGTGGAGATGACAATTAAAGAGGCAGAGCAAGAGCAGTGGCGTCGCAGCGACCCAACCGCAATTGCAAGAGCGAACGATGTCGTTACTCAATTAACGAATGCGGTCGCCGAATATGAAGCCAAAGCTGCTAAAGCTCAAGCTAATGGAGATTCTAAGAAAGCCGCTGATTTACTTGAGGCTGCCGCTGCCAGACGTATGTGGCTTAGCGAGGCTCAAAAAGGTCTGGCTGACTTTCAATCTTAATTGTTGGTAATTCGATAAACATCGTATACACCTTCAATTTTCTTTACTGAAGCCAGGACTGCCTCTAGATGTGAAGCATCTGCCATCTCAAAAGTAAAGCGTGAGAAAGCTACTTGATCTTTAGTGGTATTCACGGCCGCATGAACGATATTGATCTCCTGGTCAGATAGAGCGCGGGTAATGTCAGAGAGCAACCTTGCGCGATCTAGGGCTTCAATCTGAATATTAACTAAGAAAACAGATTTTGCTCCCTCATCCCATTTAACAGCAGTGATGCGATCGCCTTGATGAAATTTCAAATCCGCAACATTTACGCAATCACTTCTATGAACCGATACGCCATTGCCGCGAGTAATGAATCCAGTTATGGAATCACCTGGCACCGGGGTGCAGCATCTTGCTAGCTTCACCAATACATCATCAACGCCTTCAACGATAATGCCAGAGGCGCTTCTTCTATTAATGCGACTTGGTGATGCAGTAGTAATATTCTCATCTATTGGGCTGTCATAGGTTTCGGCTAAACCAAGCGATGATTCGAGTCTTTCAATTACATGATTTGCTGAGATGTGACCATCGCCAACAGCAGCATATAGCGCCTCTATATCTGGATAATTTAGATCATGAGCTAATTGGAGCAGACTATGTCCGCCAAGGATTTTTTGAAGCGGTAGCCCTGCTTTTCGCATCTGCCTAGCAATTGATTCTTTTCCTGCATCGATTGCCTCTTCACGTCGCTCCTTAGAAAACCACGCCTTTATCTTGGAGCGAGCTCTAGATGACTTAACAAAATTGAGCCAATCTCTACTGGGCGATGCAGTTTCAGCTTTATTTGTTAGGACTTCAACGACATCTCCATTTACTAGTGGCATCTCGAGGGATACCAACTTGCCATTCACTTTTGCTCCTATGCATCGATTTCCCACATCGGTATGAACTGCGTAGGCAAAGTCCACCGCTGTTGCACCCAATGGAAGTGCGATAACGCTTCCTTTTGGCGTAAAGACAAACGTTTCAGGAGTTCTAAGATCAAATCGGAGAGCATCGAGAAACTCTGTGACATCAGAGGTTTCCTGCTGCCACTCATGAAGCTGCTTCAACCAGAGCATATCTGGTGAATCCGATGATCTTGATGAGCCTGATAATTTGTATTTCCAGTGGGCCGCAATTCCATATTCAGCCCTTGAGTGCATATCGTGAGTTCTGATCTGAATTTCAACGGCTTTTCCATTGGGGCCAATTACTGTGGTGTGAAGTGATTGATAGAGATTGAACTTAGGCATTGCAATGTAATCTTTAAATCTTCCAGGAACCGGGCTCCATCTTGCATGAATCGCTCCAAGAACAGCGTAGCAATCTCGAACATCATCAACTAACACTCTTATTCCGACTAAATCATAAATATCATTAAATTCTCGTCCTCTGATAACCATCTTTTGATAGACGCTATAGAGGTGTTTATGTCGCCCGGTTACCTTTGCAGCAATGGATTCCGATGCTAAGTCTTGCTCCACCAAGGCAATAACCTCATTAGTTAGCTTTGCCCGAGAGGGGTTTCGCTCTTGGACTAAACGTTCTATTTCTTCAAATTTCTTAGGTTCAATATATTTAAAGGAGAGATCTTCTAACTCCCACTTAACTGCGTTCATTCCCAAGCGATGGGCTAGTGGAGCATAGATATCAAGAGTCTCCCTTGCCTTTCGCTCTGCTGATTCTGGCTCAACATATTGCCAGGTCCTAGCGTTATGAAGACGGTCAGCTAATTTAATAACCAGAACTCGAATATCTTTTGCCATAGCAACGACCATTTTGCGAACTGTCTCAGCCTCCGCGGTTGGACCATAGGTCAGTCGATCTAGCTTTGTTACGCCATCAACAAGTGAGGCAACCTCAGGACCAAAATCTTTGCGAAGTGATTCTTGAGAATAACTCGTATCCTCCACTGTGTCATGAAGTAGAGCTGCTGCGATGCTATTTGCATCAAGACCAAAATCAAGAAGGATCTCAGCTACTGCAACCGGGTGAGTTATATATGGGTCGCCGCTTTTTCTTAACTGACCTTTATGAGCTCGCTCTGCAACTTCAAAGGCGCGTTCAACAACCGAAGTGTCGCTACCTTCTTGGCTCTCCCTGAGGCGATTAACCACCGGGGTAATTAGGGCGTTCATGGGGATAGGTTACTTCTCCCCTATTTGTTGCGCTTCTTCTTTCCTTTTCGATTGGAAAGTAGTGGGCTTGCTGTACTTCCGCCCCTTGCAGCGACACGAACACTTAGCGCCTTCATTGCTGGCTCACGCTCACGAAGAGACGCCAACACTGGAGGCGCAATGAAAATAGATGAATAAGTTCCAGCAATTAGACCAATAAAGAGAGCGAGCGCTAGATCTTTAAGAGTTCCAGCGCCTAGAAGGCCTGCTCCGACAAAGAGAATTGCTGCAACTGGAAGGAGCGCAATCAGTGAGGTGTTTAGAGAACGAACAAAGGTCTGATTAACCGCAAGATTTGTTGCATCAGAGTAGGTGGATTTTCCAGTGCTAGTAATGCCCTTTGTGTTTTCTCGAATTTTATCGAAGACCACAACGGTGTCATATAGGGAGTAACCCAGAATTGTTAAAAAGCCAATCACAGTCGCCGGCGTCACCTCAAAGCCAATAAATGCATAGAGGCCAACAGTGATAAATACATCGTGAATCAGCGCCACAACAGCTGCCACTGCCATCTTTGGCTCGAAGGTGAGAGCTAGATAAATCATGATACAAATTAAGAATGCGATAAGTCCCTGTAGCGCCTTTTTAGAAATCTCCTCGCCCCATGAAGGGCCTACATTTTGTGTGTCGATCGACTCAACAGATACCCCAAATTCAGCTGCTAAAGCATCTTGAATTGCATTTGACTGGGCAGCATCTAGAACACCAGTTTGAATACGAATTTTTTCCTCGCCTAGGGTTTGAATAATTGCATTATCGCTATAACCAGCAGCAGCCACGGCATCCCTTGCTTGCTCAACGGTTCCAGTTGAGGTTGAAACAACAAAGGCTGATCCGCCCTCGAATTCAATTCCAAAGCGCAATCCTTGAGCCCCTAGTGCAAAAACTGAGAGCGCAATAAATAAAGCGCTAACCGCATACCATTTCTTTCGTGCACGGATGACATTCATTGATGTCTCGCCGCGATAGAGCCTTCCACCCAGACCAGTTAATTTCATGGTTTACGCTCCCTTGCTCTCTAGAGTTGGGGTTACCACTCCAATGCTGCGTGGCGAAACACCGGAGTACCTACCTCCAGCTTGGAAGTACTTATTCTTTGCAAGTAGCGTTACAAGCGGCTTGGTGAATAAGAAGATAACCACCAAGTCAACAAGAGTTGTTAACCCAAGAGTAAATGCAAAACCACGAACGCTTCCAACCGAGACGATATAAAGAATCACAGCTGAAATAATTGAAACTAGATCTGCAACGATGATTGTTCGACGTGCTCTTTGCCACCCAGTCTCAGCAGCTACGCGAAGAGGCTTTCCTTC
>CANNDP010000028.1 GCA_947503395.1 Actinomycetota bacterium | reverse complement strand
TTACTACCTGCTGCTCAATGGTTAGCGCCTGAACAGCGACTAATGAGCTAAGTAGAGCGATAGGTATTAGAGAATTAATCCTTTGAATTAATGGTCTACTAAGAAGAGATTCTGGGATGCGATAGCCAAGATACTTCAATAGAAAGCAGATCAGCGACGAAACTAAGGTTGCAATCCATATCTGACTCATCGAGCCGCCCTACTTCCAAAAATTACTGCCAATAGCGCTGTTGCAATTATTGGAACTCCAGCTGGAACAAATGGAACTAATAAAAGCGCCAAAAGCGCAGCAGATATGGCAAGTACTCGAGTTTTATTATCAGTAAGTCTTGGCCAGAGGAGTCCAAGAAATGCTGCCGGAACTACTGCATCAAGACCCCACGCTGCAGGATCTCCAATTGCTCCAGCACCGATGGCTCCAAGGAGAGTAAAGAGATTCCAGAAGAAATAAACTCCAATACCGGTTGCCCAGAAGCCATAACGCGCTGCGTCATCTCCTCGCCCCTCTTGGCTAATTGCAACACCCGTTGATTCATCAATAGTTAACTGCGCGCCGATTACACGTTTAAAACCTCTTAGCTTTAATAGCGGAGCCATCTTTAATCCATAGAGCCCATTTCGAAAACCTAGAAGAGATCCGGTAGCAATTGCGCTCAATGCAGATCCACCAGAGCCCATAACTCCAACAACTGCAAATTGTGATGCGCCGGAAAATAAGAGAAGTGATAAGAGACAGGTTTGGAGAACTGAAAATCCTGCAGCGATAGAGGCTGCTCCAAAGGCTGCGCCATATGTGCCCACTGGAATTGCCACAGCCAGCGAGTCGGATAGGACGCGGCGCCTATTAAAGCTCGGAGGATTTAATGACACGCGCCCATTCTGCCTTAGAAAATCCCAGCCTTGTGCCAGAGAGTAGATAAGGTCGCGCACGTGAGCCAGCCAAGCCATCCAGATATTGTCTTTAGAGATGATGTGACAGTAGAGCTAGTTAAATCTAGCGCTAGTGATGCTGATGTCATTTGGGCGGCGCGAGTATCAACAGCAGGTGAGAATTCTTTAGAGGAAGTAAACGCAGACCCTACTCGCTCAACTGGATTGATTAATTATTTGGCTAGAGAGCGCCATGGCTCTCCATTCGAGCATACCTCAATGACCTTTTTTATTAGCGCTCCGATATTTGTATTTAGAGAGTTTATGCGCCATCGCATCGCATCATATAACGAAGAGAGTGGTCGCTATCGCGAACTGCTTCCAGTTTTCTACGTTCCAAATAAAGCTAGAAAATTAGTACAAGTTGGCAAAACTGGTGCCTACACATTTGTTGATGGTAGTGATGAGCAGTATGCGATATCAGTAGCTGCGATGAAAGAAAGTTATGAACTTTGTTATTTGAATTATAAGAAGATGCTAGATGCAGGGGTGGCAAAGGAAGTTGCCAGAGCAGTGCTTCCGGTTGCGCTCTATTCATCTATGTATGTCACGATGAATGCTAGAGCTCTTATGAACTTTCTCTCGTTAAGAACAGCCCGAGAAGGATCTCACTTTCCTAGCTATCCGCAGCGGGAGATAGAAATGGTGGCAGAGAAGATGGAGGAGCACTTTGCCCGCCTGATGCCGATTACCTATGCTGCCTTTGAAAAGTCGGGGCGCGTCGCGCCATAGCCGGTAAGTAGTAGCCTTGGCGCATGTCGATTCAGGCGCCATTTGGCAGATTGTTGACCGCGATGGTCACCCCGTTTAAAGATGACTTATCGATTGATTGGGCAAGCGTTGAAAAAATAGCTGCACATCTAGTTTCAACTGGTCATGATGGAATAGTTTTAAATGGCACAACAGGGGAGGCGCCAACTACTAGCGATGAAGAGAAAGTTGAAATCATCAAGGTAGTTCGCAAAGTAGTTGGATCAAATATAAAGATTGTCGCAGGGGCTGGAAATAATGAAACTTCTCACTCACTCGAGCAGGCAAGGCAGGCAGCTAAGGCTGGAGCTGATGGACTTTTAGTGGTGACTCCTTATTACAACAAACCACCGCAGGCTGGAATTGCAGCTCACTTTGAAGCAATGGCAGGCGCTACTGATTTGCCAATCATGCTCTATGACATCCCGCATAGAACTGGCGTTGCAATTGAGCCAGATACGATTGTTAAGTTAGCAGCAAATCCCAAAATTGCAGCTCTTAAAGATGCAAAGGGAGATATCGCTTCAACTTCTTGGGTAATTAAGAGATGCGCTATACCGGTTTACTCAGGTGATGACATTTTAAATCTTCCACTACTTTCAGTTGGAGCAGTCGGATTTGTCTCTGTCTGCGGCCATAGCGTCGGATCAGAGTTAAAACAGATGCTTAATGCATTCTTTTCAGGTGATGTCGCAAAGGCTCTTGATATTCATCAAAGATTATTACCGGTCTATACCGGAACATTTAGAACCCAAGGAGCAATTCTTACTAAAGCCGCTCTTGATTTAATGGGCTTAAGTGGTGGACGAGTTCGCCTACCACTAGTTGATGCAACCAAGGCTCAGATAGACCAACTACGAGAAGATCTTCGCGCTGGCGGCGTGAAAGTTAAGTAATGAATCATCCGCATCCCGATCTAGGGTTGCCGCCAAAACTTGCCGCCAAAACTCTAAGGATTGTTGCCTTAGGTGGCCTTGGAGAAATTGGTCGCAATATGACCGTTTTTGAATATGAAGGCCAGTTATTAATCGTTGACTGTGGCGTTTTATTTCCAAGTGAAACTCAACCAGGTGTTGATTTAATCCTGCCAGATTTTTCCTATCTAAAAGAGCGAATGGGTGATATTGCTGCCGTTTTTCTAACTCACGGTCATGAGGATCACATAACCGCACTTGGCTACCTACTTCGAGAGCGAGAAGATATTCAAGTAATTGGTAGCGCTTTAACTCTTGCCTTCTTAAAAGGAAAGTTAAGAGATCATCGGATCTCACCAATTATGGTTGAAGTTAAAGAAGGTCAGAGCAGAAAAGTTGGACCTTTTGATTTGGAATTTATTGCAGTAAACCATTCAATTCCTGATGCGTTAGCAGTTGCGATAAAGACTCCTGCCGGGGTAGTGCTTCATACTGGCGATTTTAAAATGGACCAACTTCCTCTAGATGGAAGAGTCACTGATTTAGCTCGCTTTGCATCCCTTGGCCAATCAGGGGTTGATTTGTTTATGGTTGATTCAACTAATGCTGATATTCCAGGATTTACCACATCTGAGCGGGAAATTATGCCGGTATTGGAACGAGTTATTGATGGCACAAAGGCGAGAGTAATTGTCGCCTCCTTTGCATCACATGTTCATCGCATCCAACAGGTAATAGATATTGCCTATAGCAAGGGTCGAAAGGTTGCCTTTGTTGGACGCTCGATGGTTAGAAATATGACGCTCGCTGCAGAGATGGGATATCTACATATCCCGCCTAATACTTTGCTAGAACCTGATGAAATTGAAAGTGCTGGAGATAAAGTTGTATTGATCTGCACCGGATCTCAAGGTGAGCCACTGGCAGCTCTATCACGAATGGCAAATGGCGATCATCAAATTAGAGTAGGAAGAGATGACACTGTAATTCTTGCATCATCACTGATTCCCGGAAATGAGAATTCGGTCTATCGAGTTATAAATGAACTAACTAGATTTGGCGCTCGCGTAGTACATAAAGGCAATGCGCTAGTGCATGTTTCAGGTCACGCAGCTGCAGGGGAGTTGCTCTATTGCTATAACGTGGTCAAGCCAAAAAACGTTATGCCGGTTCACGGTGAGTGGCGGCATATGACTGCAAATGCTGAGCTTGCAATCTCAACAGGAGTTAAGCCAAGCAATGTTGTAGTAGTTGATAATGGAGTCATTGTTGATTTAAGTGAAGGAAGAGCAAGGGTAGTTGGCGCAGTTCCAGTTGGCTATGTTTATGTTGATGGCCAGAGCATTGGAGATATCACTGAGGCATCGATAAAGGATCGTTTGATTCTAGGAGAAGAAGGTTTTATCTCAGTAATTGTCGTTATCGATTCACAGAGTGGAAAAATTGTTGCAGGCCCTGATATCCATGCACGCGGTTTTGCGGAAGATCTTGAGCTTTTCAATGAAGTAAAGGGTCGTATTGAGCGAGCCCTGACCGGAGCAGTAGCTGGTGGAATTAATGGAACTCATCAACTCTCGCAAGTAGTTAGAAAGACAGTGGGAAGTTGGGTAGGGGAAGAACATCGCCGTCGCCCGATGATTGTGCCTGTTGTAATTGAGGTTTAGCGGCGCGCCTGACCTTTAAGAAAATTAATTTCTAATACGATTTTTCGTTGTGGCAAAGAAAAAATCCGCTAGAAAAGCAAGTGGCCTACTCTCGGCTATCGCTTCTGGCTTGGGATTCATCTGGAGCGCTATTGCCAAGGCATTTGGCGCAAGCATCAGGTTCATCACTCGTGGAGCTAAAGATTTAGAACCTGAGCATAGACGCGATGGTATTGGTTTAATTCTTTTAATTGTTGCCCTAATTGCTGCAGCAACTTCTTGGATGCAATTAGATAATGCTTTTGGCAGAGCTGCATATGCCTTCTTCTATGGAGGATTTGGCAGGGTTGCAATACTTACACCTATTCTTTTTGGCTACTTTGCCTTTCGCCTATTTCGAACCCCACAAGATAAGGGCGCAACTGGTCGAATAACAATTGGCTCACTCCTACTTGTTCTAAGTTCAACTGGCCTAATCCACATATTAAATCCTTCATCGATTAATACTGGCGCTACTGCAATGCGCGAAGGCGGGGGATGGATTGGCTATGGGGTCTCAACGCCTCTTGTTGCGCTACTTACCGATATGCTCGCAATTCCAATTCTTATTCTGACCTTAATATTTGGCGCACTTGTTATTACAGCAACTCCGTTTTCAAAGGTTATTGATTTGTTTAAGAGCCTTATCTCTGGGGCAAGTAATAAAGTTAGTGGCGCACTTGATCAAAGACGAGAGCGAAAACTGGAGCGAGAAGAGTTTGAAATTGCTGATACTCCGCCATTTGAAACTCCCTTAGTTCAAGATTTTAGTAATGCCCAAGAAGAGGATCTCGAAGAAGAAATAGATGAAGAGAGCTTTGATGAAGAATTTACAGTCGAGATTCCAAAGCCTGAGGTAAGTACAAAGCCTGCAAGACCCGTGCAATTACTACTCTCCTCAACTGATTCCTATGAGCTTCCCTCTATGGATCTACTTCGAACTACCCCATCTAGTAAGGCAAAGACCAAGGCAAATGATCAAATAGTCCAATCTTTAACTGAAGTCTTTGCTCAATTTGAAATTGACTGTGAAGTCACCGGCTTTATGCGCGGACCTACCGTAACTCGCTATGAAGTTGAGCTTGGCTCAGGGGTTAAGGTTGAGGCAATTACAGCTTTAAGTAAGAACATTGCATATGCAGTTGCAAGTAGTGATGTAAGAATCCTCTCGCCAATTCCAGGAAAATCTGCAGTTGGTATCGAGATTCCAAATAGCGATAGAGAGATAGTTTCTCTAGGCGATGTACTTCGCTCAAGTGTTGCCGGAAATGACCACCATCCAATGGTGATTGCTCTTGGTAAAGATGTAGAGGGTAGTTTTATCTGCGCAAATCTTGCCAAAATGCCACATCTACTTGTGGCGGGCGCTACCGGCGCTGGTAAATCATCAATGATTAATTCATTGGTTACCTCAGTTTTAATGAGAGCAACCCCGAATGATGTTCGCTTAATTCTCATAGATCCAAAACGCGTTGAACTTAACTCTTATGAAGGCATCCCACATCTAATTGCGCCAATTATCACCAACCCTAAAAAAGCAGCAGAGGCACTTGCTTGGGTAGTGCGTGAGATGGATATGCGATATGACGATCTTTCAACATATGGCTTTAGGCATATCGATGATTTCAATAAGGCAGTTAGAGCTGGAAAAGTTATTGCTAAAGAGGGTGCCGATGCCGCCCTTGAGCCCTATCCATATCTATTGGTAGTAATTGATGAGTTAGCAGATCTAATGATGGTTGCTGCCAGAGATGTTGAAGATTGCATCGTGAGAATTACTCAGCTTGCAAGAGCTGCTGGCATTCATCTTGTCATCGCTACACAACGGCCTAGCGTTGATATTGTCACAGGTTTAATTAAAGCCAATGTTCCCTCACGTCTATCTTTTGCCACTTCATCACTTGCTGACTCCAGGGTAATTCTTGATACTCCAGGTGCTGAAAAACTTGTCGGACAAGGCGATGCCCTATTTTTGCCAATGGGAGCAAGTAAGCCAATGCGAATTCAAGGCGCCTATGTCTCAGAGCGTGAAATTGAGGCGGTAGTAAACCATGTTAAATCTCAGTTAAAGCCGGTCTATCGAGAAGATATTTTAAAACCAGTAGTTACAACCAGAGGCTCTGATGAAGAAATTGGTGATGACAAAGAGTTACTTATCCAAGCAATCGAATTGGTTGTCAGCACTCAATTTGGATCAACTTCTATGTTGCAGCGAAAATTAAGAATAGGTTTTGCTAAAGCTGGACGTCTGATGGATTTGATGGAGAGCCGAGGAATTGTGGGACCTTCTGAAGGTTCTAAGGCTCGAGTAGTTTTAGTTAAGCAGGAAGACCTGGCCTCTGTCCTTGAGGTAATTCAGGGGTGAATTCTTAGGGGCGATATTCCAGCTCCCTTGCTCAATTGAGCACTGCTTCAAGATTTAGGTTGTCTCTGCCCTGCTCCTGCTTCTACAATTCGACCTCCCCATAAGTGATTTAGAGGCTTTCATGTCGGTTGGTTCAACGCTAAAAGAGATGCGCAAGTCGGCAGGTTTTACTGTCGAGCAACTTGCCAAGCGCTCGCGTATCCCGGCATCGGTGATTGAAGATCTAGAGAAAGATAATTTTCAAACGGCAGGCGGCCCAACTTATGCTCGTGGCCACATTAAAACGATTGCAAGAATCTGTGGTGTTGGCGATACTGATGTGCTTATTAAATTTGAATCTCAAACAATTCCTTTAAGTAAATCCATTAGAGATCTATTGAATGAAAATAGCGTTACAAAGCAGAAGAAGGAGAGAAAGCCGATATCTTGGAAGACGCTAACTGGTGCGGCAGCTGGCTTATTTATCTTTGCACTTGTTGGAACAGCAATTATTTCCATTGAGGATTCACCGGAGCAAAACAGCATTACAGCTCCAAGTAGCAGTAAAGATGAGAGTCAACCAAGCGCTGCAATTAGAGAGGGCGTTGAGGTAAGACTTAAGGCAGTCAATGGACTTTCATGGGTTGCAGTAAGTGATAGCACTGGCACCACACAATTTAGCGGACGAATGCGCCAGGGCGAGGAGAGAGTCTTTAGCGATAATCAACTGCTCTATCTAGTGATTGGAAATGCAGGCGCGATTAATCTGACGGTGAATGGTGAAGATATTGGAGTTGCTGGCGCAGTTGGCGAAGTTTTACGTCTGGAATTTGGTCCGCAAGCATCTAATCAAGGATAAGTTCTACTTCTTCTCTGTAGAATAAGTAGGTGTCCAAGCCTAAAAGCGTTGCCTTAGTAACCCTGGGCTGTGCGCGAAATGATGTTGACTCTGAAGAGTTAGCAGGACGTCTTGCAGCTGATGGCTGGCAATTAGTCGATGATGTAGCAACTGCTGATGTGGCGCTAGTAAATACCTGCGGGTTTATCGAATCAGCTAAGAAAGACTCAGTAGATGCCCTGATTGAGGCTCACTCCATGAAGGCCGATGGAACGCTTCGGGCAGTAGTTGCTGTGGGCTGTATGGCTGAGCGATATGGCAAAGAGCTCGCAGAGGCGATGCCCGAGGCTGATGCAATTTTAAGTTTTGATGATTATGCAGATATCTCAAGCAGATTGCAGAATATTCTTGCTGGAAATTCAAAGCCAGCACACACCCCAAAGGATCGTCGAAGTTTAATTCCAATCTCACCTGTTGCAAGACAGGAGATGAAGGTTGAGTTAAATACAAAAATGGGGCAAGGCGGCACCTTTGCAAGAAAGAGACTTGCAAACTCACCAATGGCTCCGCTAAAAATTGCTTCAGGCTGTGATCGCAGATGCTCCTTCTGCGCTATCCCGCAATTTAGAGGATCTTTTATCTCAAGAACTCCAGATGAGATTATTACCGAGGCTAGATGGCTAGCAGAAAATGGCGTCAGCGAACTCTTCTTAGTTAGCGAGAACACCACCTCTTATGGAAAAGATCTTGGTGATTTAAAGGCAATGGAGAAATTACTGCCAGCCCTTTCCAAAATAGATGGAATTGAGAGAATTAGAGCTTCATATCTGCAGCCAGCCGAGATTAGGCCGACGCTACTGCAAGCCTTGATTGCTACTGAGAAAGTTGTTCCCTACTTTGATATCTCATTTCAACACGCCTCGGGCACTCTTCTTAGAAGAATGCGCCGCTTTGGCGATGGCGAGAAGTTCCTACACCTATTAACTCAGATACGAGCCCTTAATCCAGAGGCTGGAATTCGCTCCAACTTTATTGTGGGATTTCCTGGTGAGAGTGCGAGTGAGTATCAAGAGCTAGTTGACTTTGTAAATGCATCAAATCTTGATGCAATTGGAATCTTTGCCTACTCTGATGAAGATAAGACTGAAGCGCTGACACTAGATGGAAAGTTGGATCCGCAAGTTATCAATGAGCGAACCAGTGAGTTAACGATGATTGCTGAAGAGTTAGTAATGCAGAGAGCCTCAGATCGAATCGGACAGAGAGTTAGAGTTCTAATTGAAGATGAAGAACTCCAAGAGGGAAGGGCTGAGCACCAGGGGCCAGAGGTTGATTCCAGCACCTTTGTAACCATTGCAGGACGGCCAAGTGCTGGTTATAAAGTCGGTCAGTATGTTGATGCCATCATTACCGATACTTCAGGGGCGGATTTAATTGCCCAGAGCCTATGAACCTTCCTAACGCCTTAACGATTGCCCGGATCGCAGCTCTTCCATTTTGCGCCTGGGCGCTCTTTAAAAATGGGGGAGATGATCCAAACTGGCAGATAATTGCTTGGTTCTCTTTCTTTATTGTTGGCATGACTGATGTTCTAGATGGAATTATTGCAAGACGTTGGAATCAAGTTTCATCTTTTGGAATCATTTTAGATCCGATTGCTGATAAAGCTTTTATCGCTACTGCACTAATTGGACTTTCGATTCTAGGCAAGATGCCTTGGTGGGTAACAGTATTAATTCTTACCCGAGAAGTTGGAATTACAGTTCTGCGCCTTCTGGTTATCAAGAGAAAAGTTATTAGCGCAAGTAAGGGTGGAAAGATTAAGACTCTTCTACAAAATTTCTCAGTAGGTTTTTACATCCTTCCTCTACCCGAAGCGCTGCATACTCCAAGAGATATCTTGCTTGCGATTGCTATTGCTCTGACCTTTATTACTGGCTACCAATATCTAAAAGATGTGGTGAAATCAAAGCCATGAGTGATCTTGCAGCAACAGTGATTGATCTACTAAGAAAGCGCAGTGAGAGCATCTCCTGCGCAGAGTCAATTACGGGCGGAGCGCTCACATCGAAACTTGTCTCGGTTACTGGAGCTTCAGATGTTTTATTGGGCTCAATCGTTGCTTATTCAAAAGAGATCAAGATAAGTCACCTAGGTTTAAGTGCAGAGTTAATTGATGATAAAGGCCTTGTTTCCAAAGAGGTTGCTATTGCGATGGCCAAGGGGGCAAGACAGAGACTTGGAAGTAGTTGGGCAATTTCCTCAACCGGCTCGGCTGGGCCAACAGCTCTAGATGGCAGCTCTCCTGGTGAGATCTGGATTGCAATTCTGGGCCCTGATCGGCAAGAAAGTGTGAAATTATCCTTAAATGGCGCTCGCCAAGAGGTCATAAACGGCGCGGTAGAGAGCGCATTAACCCTGCTGGAGCGTATCCTTAGGTCCTAGGAATTCGTTCAATCATTCTTTCAATTAGGAGGCATAGCAATGGAGTTACTACGTAGCCATATTGGTCAATGCCTTCGCACCCAGCGCATCTCACAGAGTAGAACTCTAAGAGATGTAGCAAAGGCTGCTCGAGTCTCTCTCGGATATCTCTCTGAGGTAGAGCGCGGCCAGAAAGAAGCTTCATCAGAGCTACTTAATGCAATTTGTGTTGCACTTGATTTGTCGCTATCAAAAGTACTAGTTGAGGTAACTGCTCAAGTTAAACTCAATGAGACCCCAGTACTTAGCGTCGTTGATACCAACGCTGCTTAACTAGAGGGGAAGAATGAGGCTGTGAGAGATCAGAGCGCGCGCTCGACCTATCAACACCAATCAATAATTCATCGTCGCACTAGAGGCGCCATATTGACCGCTGCTAAAGAGTTATTGGCACAAAGTGGTATCTCTGGAACTAACATGATTGAAATTGCCGATAGAGCTCAAGTTTCAAGAGCCTCGCTATATAACCACTTTAGAGATAAACATGAAGTCTTTTTAGCTTTAGTTGAAAGTGAGCTGGAGCGAATCTCAACTCTTGCAATGATTGCCCAATCACGAT
>CANNDP010000027.1 GCA_947503395.1 Actinomycetota bacterium | reverse complement strand
TGAGTTGAGAGAAGGTCAATTCCAGTAATTGGAGTTCCATCTGACCAAACTCTTCCTGGAGCTACGGTGTACTGAACACGGAAATCAGTGGCCTTATTTGAAGTTACTTTATAAGAACCAAATGTGGTGTTCTGTACCCAAGTTCTTGAGGAATCGTAATATCCAAATCCCATACCGGTTAGATAACCGATGGTGGAGTTTGTTACCAAGTTGAAACCAACAACAGCTGAGTTAAAGCCTGATAGAGGGTTTGGCTCATGGAGAATTACAGTTCCATTCTTAGCCGCATTTGCTGGCGGCGTTACTGTTGAAGCAGCAAGAAGGATCGAAAGTGATCCAACAATTGCCACTCTTAACTTCTTGTTTTTCAAGATAACCTCCTAAAAGGTCTTTGTTTGCGGGGATAGTCATTAGTAAAGAGTCGACCGCTTTACCATTAACTAACCCTCGAGGGTTGGCAAAGTCTGCCTTATAGGGCTATTTCTGACAATTGCTCCTAAGAGGGCTAGATAACAATATCTTTATCATTTTCTGCCTCTAAAAGGGTTCATTCAGAAGCGAGAGAAGAAGCCTTAGGCAGCCATTCCCCCTTACTTGGCTCTGCCCCGGCGCTCTTTTCAGCCAGATCGGCCCTTGACTGGATTCATTTAGTCCAGTTTCGAATTAAGTCGAAGAGACAGAATTTTTGGCTGGCTGGGTGGATTGAGATTTCAGGTCAATCCACTTGGTTGGAAGCAATCGATGGCATAGATGGGAAGATTGAGCGGTGAGTAATGTTGAGCAATTTCGCCCAAGAAATGGATATTTCCTTTCATTTTGGATTTTCTTCACGATTAGCACTTTAACTTATGTAAATGTTTTGGATTACGGATTTCTTGGTGGACTTCCCAGTATCACTTGGGGCTTATTTGCCTGCTCACTCTTCTATTTAATCTTTCTCCATCCCAAAGTTGTTTACTGCGATGAAGGACTTGTCATTGTAAATCCTATGCAAAACATTACTTTAGGCTGGGATGAAATCTCACTAATTGATTCCAAATTTACAATGTATGTAATCCAGCAAAGTAGCGGCGCTAAGTATCATGCATTTGCAGCCCAAGCCCCTGGCCGATATCACATAAGAAATGTTCATCCAACAGAAATTAGGGGCATGCAATTAAACGATAGTGGCAGCATTAAAGCTGGAGAAAGTCCAAGGAGTAATTCAGGAATTGCAATCGCTATCGCAAGAACCAGATTTGAAAACTTTCATCAGAGAGGCAATATTCAAGGGTTGAAATTTTCAATTGCCTTCAACCGCCTAGGTGCCTCTATTGTGCTCTTTCTATTCCTGCTAGCAATCACAACTCAACTACTGCAATCCTAGGCAAACTCGTTTCTATTTTGCATAACTCGTGCATTAGCTTTTTCTTTACGACTTAATCTACGGCGCTGTCTTGGATCAAATGCATCGCGAAGACCATCGCCAATAAAGTTGATACATAGAGCAATGACGATGATGAAGAGGCCTGGGTACCAGAAGAGCCATGGCCGAGTCGTAAAGGCATCTTGGTAATTTGAAATCAATAGACCTAGGGAAACATCAGGTGAGGTAACTCCAAAACCCAGGTAGCTAAGGGCTGTTTCAAGCAAAATCGCCCCTGACATCAAAAGCGTTACTGACACGATAATTACTCCCACTGCATTGGGCAGAATATGTTTGAAAATAATGCGTCTATTACTGGCTCCAGCCACTCTTGAGGCATCGACAAACTCTCGTTCTCGAAGAGTTAAGAACTCACCACGAACCAAGCGGGAAAGTCCAGTCCACGAGAAGAGGCCTAGCAGGAGAGCGAGGAACGCAGCTCCCTTATTACCAAAGTGAAAACCAATAACCGAACCAATGATGATTACAGGCACCGTAATAATGAAGTCCACTAGTCGCATCAAGATGGCATCAACCCAGCCGCGGAAATATCCAGCGATGGATCCAATTACTGTTCCAAGAGTTGCCGCAATGGCTCCAATAATGAACATAACTAGAATTGAGCGCTGAGCTCCACGCATCACAAGAGCTAAATAATCGCGGCCAATATCATCTTGACCAAAGGGGTGCTCGCCGATAGAGATTCCGTCACCGTCAAAAAATGGAACGGCATCCAAGGATGGGCAACCCACTGATCCATTTATGCAATCTGCTCCATAGCGAAGCTCAGGCATATCTTCAAAACCATATTTCCACCAACCAGGGATGATAAGAGGATCTTCCTCATCGCCAATTCGCCAATCAAGTGCGGTATAGACCACAGCAATTAAAGTAAAGAGCACAACAACGGAAATCATGGCAGCTCTATGGCGAATAAAACGACGTAAGACAATTTGACCTTGGCTTAAGCCCTCTGTCTCCTTATTGAAGATGGCATTTTCACTAGCATCTTTAATTATCTCTACATTCTCTTTCTTCTTAGCCATTACTTACCAGCTCCCACACGAATTCGAGGATCAAGGGCCGAATAAAGAAGGTCAGCGATTAAATTGGCCAATATTGCCAAGGTTGAAAGAAAGATACTGACCCCCATTAAGAGGTTTAAATCAAAGGAGGTAATCGCCTTATTAAAGAGCGTGCCCATTCCCTGCCAGGCAAAAACTCGTTCAGTAATGATTGCTCCGCCAACAATTCCAGCCACATCGCCAACCATTATCGTGCTTATGGGAATCATCGTGTTTCTAAATGCGTGGCGCATAATCACGGTTCGCTCACTTAGCCCTTTAGCTCTTGCCGTTCTGATGTAGTCCTGGTTTAGAACATCAAGCAGAGTTCCACGAGAGAATCGAACATATCCTGCAAATGAGATTAAAGTTAAGGCAAGAGTCGGAAGAACCAGGTGCATTGCAAAATCTAGGACTCTTACCCAGAAAGAGATATCAGAGAGCCAGATTGTCGATTGCCCTATTGTGGCAACTGGACGATAGTTAACATCATCGCTTTCAATATATGGTCTCCAGGCCTGCATCATCTGATCAATCAGAATCATTACGCCAATCAAGATTGATGTAATGACGCTGGTACGAATAATTGGACCACGATCGATACGAGCAAAAATAAATGAAACAGCAATAGCTGAAATCAAAAGCGCAACCAGCAATATAAGAATGCCAACTCTTGGTCGATTTGAGTCAAGCAGGTTCTGGGCTGGAAAATAAAGAATAGTTCCGATTAAAGCAATAAATAGATTGCTCTTAATCGCATTGCGATCTGAAAGACCAACTGAAAGATATGTGACACCAAATGCGATCCCTACTCCAAAGATAAAGATGGCTACTGGGCCAAGACGTGGATAGGCGAGCCACTGAGAAGCGCTAATTGCACTTAAGAAAATTGAATTTGCTAAAAAGGCAATAGAGAAAATCATCCAAACTCTGCGGCGCGATCCACTAATGACTGCGGCCCAGAAAAATCCGGTTAGGATGCTTAAGCCAATTATCCATGGGGGCGAAATCTTGGCATTGACCAGAAAATCATTAAAGTCAATTGCTAAGTACTGCTTAAGCAAAACTGCAACCCAAAAGATTGGCAGTGAGAAAAGTAAGAATGCTACAAATGTCATTCCATAATCAAAACGAGAGTATTGACGAAGCGCTGAGGTAATACCCAGAGCTAGCCCAAGGACTAAGGCCACAATAGTTGCCACAATTACCAAGCGAACGGTGGTAGGGATTGCATTTGCAATGGCTTCAATTACCGGCTGTTGTTCGCGAGTTTTTCCAAAGTCTGGATTTCCTACGAAAATTCCGAGTACCCCGCGAAGCCATAGGAAGTAGCGAAGCGGAGGCGGTAAATCAAGGCGGAGCTCTCTGGTTGCGGCAGCAATAAGCTGCTCTCGATTTTGCGCCGTGCTTGTCTTAAGTCCTTCAAGAGGGTCGGTAGAAATTGCTGCAAGATTGTAAATAAGAAAGCTAGCGCCAAAGAGAATTACAACTAATGCTCCAAGACGCCTCAGGATATAAGCAAACAATCCCAGCCTCCTTTCAAACTATAGAAATACCTCTACATATTTCAAGTGGCGCCTAAGTCTACTTAGGCGCCACTTGAATTACTGATTAATACTCACTTATTCTAGTGAGAATTATTCTGCAACTAAGCAATTCTGCTTAGTTTGAGTACTTCCACTCCCAATAATTCCACACAAGTGTTGGAGATAGTGGGTTTGGCTTGACGTTCTGCAGTTTCTTATTCACTGCAGTTACACCAGGATGCTGGAAGATTGGAAGGGAAACTGCATCCTTCATCAATTCCTTCTCAACGATCAAGTACTGAGCGAGTCTTTCGCTGTCAGATAGTACGGTGGCATTTAGCTTAGTTACTGCTGCGTCTACTTTCTTATTTACGTAGCCAACAAGGTTGTTACCACTGTCGCTCTTGTAAATATCGGTATTTCCAGCAGCTGTAAGTGCGCTCTTAACCCATGCGAAGAATTGTGCGTCATATTCGCTTGAATCAAGGAAACCACTCCAGCCAGATCTTCCAGGTGCATTTAGCTCAAATCCAGCACGAGCTAATGCAGCCTTTGCAATCTGTGCTTCAGCAGCACGACGAACGTTGCTTGGTTGACCCCAGAGCATATTGATTTTCACATCGGTAGCTGAGTGCTTGCGAACAAGTGCAAGTGCTGCAGCTTCGCGCTCTGCTTGAGTTCCCTTTGTGTACTTCGCTACACCGCTGTTCTTAATCATGTCGGCATAACCAGGCTCTCCTGGGAATAGCATTAGTGAATCCATGCGAACTGCCTTGGAGTTAATTGGCTTGACCAATTTATCTACAATTTCATCGCGTGGATAAGCCATCAAGAATGCAGTACGAAGATCTACTGCCTTCTGGCTGTTGCCAGCAAAAGGTCCGGTGTAAGGCTCAGATACGCCTTGCGCAGTTCCGAAGCGAAGATCAATGTGCTCATAAACAGCTCCTGAGTAACCAATGATCTTTGCTGTTGGAATAGCTTTTAGGATCTGAACGGCATCAGCGGTTGGCTGACCATCGTATAGATCGATTTCTTGGTTACGAAGCGCCTGAGCTGCAGCTGTTCCATCGCCAACAACGCGGAAGATAATGGTCTTAACTCCGTTTGTCTTTGGACCTGATGGGTTAGTTACATGCTTAGGGTTTAGAACTAAAGTAACTGATTGACCAGTTACTGCGCTCTTGATCTTGTAACCGCCATTACCTACAAGAAGTAGTGGGTTAGTTGAATCATTGATATCTGTGATGTTGTAAGCCTCAGACCAAACTTTGCCTGCTGCCTTCATCAACTTAGTATCGTAATTAAAGAAAGCCTTTTCGAATTTTGCCTTTGCAGCAAGATTCGCAGCTGCGCTCTGCAGCTCAGTCTTTCCCTCTGCAAGGTGAATCAGTGTGTGCACTGCTGATGGTCCAGGACCGGTAATTTCCCAATCTGGAATCTTTGAATCGTACTCAATTGTTACTGACATCTTGTCAGCTGAAAGTGTTGGTAGACCGACATGTGTCTGATCATAGATTCCACCATAACCAAGGGCATTAAATGCTGGTCTGACCTCAGGATCTGTTGGATCACCTAGCTTTGCGGTGAATGAGTATGAGCTTGAAGCAAGAACGTGTGAGAGCAGAAGATCGACACCAGTAATTGGTGTCCCATCTGACCAAACCTTGCCCTTATTTACTGTGTACTGAACTTTGAACGGATTTTGGCTTACGATTTTATATGAACCAAAAAGTGTATTGCGAACCAATTTTGGGGCATTATCGTAATAAGCAAAACCAAAGCCTTGTAGATAACCAATTTCACTGTTGACAGTTAAATTGGTATCAGGCGTTCCGCTATTTAAGCTGGTCATCTGATTGCTGGTAACAAGTACTACGGTTGAACGAGTTGCAGAGTTCGCTGGTGAGAGCGTTGAAACTGCAAGACCCGCCGCAGCTGCAGTAGCAATCGCTACCTTGGCAATGCGAGTTAATTTCATTTCTTCTCCTAGTGATAGAAATTAAGGACTAGGTATGGAAAGTCGACTTCCCCCACACCCGCATCCTTAAGGGTGGGGTTAGCCTCCCCTATTTGACCCTGTTTAATCAATGTAGGCAGGTATCTATTTCGTTACTTATCCGACCAAATTAAGCGTAATTGGCCCTAGCTGGGCGCCCTAGCCGCCTCGATCTTTGCCGTGGTCAGCCTTGGAGCAGCAAAAATGAATAAGGCCAGACCCAATAGAGCTGAGAGAAAATAGGGGCTTCTTAGGGCGAATTCTCTATCCCCCATTAGCTCCACAAGATCTACTAAGGCCCCTCCAAGCAGCGTCCCAATTGGAATGCTGCCCCAAGCAAAGAAGCGATAGACGCTATTAACTCTTCCAAGAAGATGGCTAGGAATAATGCTCTGACGAAGTGAAACAGTTATGACATTCCAAAGCACTGCAAAGATAGTTGATATCGCGGTTAGTAAATAGAAGAGATGCCAAGAGGACGACAGTCCAATTATTAAGGCAATTATTGGGCCGCTTAGAAGAGTTAGGTAGAGAGAGGGACCGCTACCTAACTTCTTTGAAATCTTAGGTCCCAGTATTCCTCCAAGGCTTCCTCCAACAGCTCCTGCTGTTCCAAGTACTGCAAATATAAATAGTGAAGTCTCAAGGATTTCTTGAGCAAATAAAATAAATACTGCAGCTGTTAAAGCTCCGATTGCATTTAGCGCGCCAAGTATTAGCGCCATGGGTCTAAGCAGCTCATGGCTCCAAAGCCAGGTGAACCCCTCTTTAATTTCGGCTCTGAAATTTATCTTCTCAACTTTTTTATCGGTATCAACTTTTTTTAGCGAAGGAATCAATGTGGCTATTAGAGCAGCTGAAATAAAGAAAGTAGCAGAGTCAATATAGAAGGGAAGAAAGATAGCAATGCCAAGTAGAAAGCTTCCAAGTGGAGGCCCAACAAAACTATTAGTTACATATTCAACTGACCAGAGTTTTCCATTAGCGCTCTCAAGCTTTTCTTTTTCAACGACAGAAGGCAGAAGAGTTTGAGCGCTGTTATCTCGGAGCACTTCGGCAAAGCCAAACAAAAGGGCAGTGATAACTAGGACCAAGTAAAGAGTCCAATTAGTTTCAAGATCAGTAAGGGATGCAACCTCATTTAACTTAGGAAGAGATCCTGCCTGCATAGTGACCACAATTGCGACAAGAAGTGCCAAGCTCCCCCGCGCAATATCCATTGCGACAATGATTTTCCCGCGATTGAATCGATCGGTAATTACCCCTGCTGGAAGGGTGAAGATCAACCAAGGAAGCCTTGAAGCCACTGCCACCAATGCAATAAGAAAAGGCGAGCGAGTAACTGCTGAAGCAAGCCAGGGATAGGCAATAGCCGCTATTCCATCTCCAAGGTTGCTAATGGCATGCGCACTAAAGAGGCGCCAGTAATTCTTGCCTAACGCGACCTTCTCTTTTGCTTTAAATCTCACTTGAAAACCCTACCCCAGCTAATTGCAATAGCTAATAAGTGGTTGAATTGAGCGCTATGTCTTTCTCATTTGAAGTGCGTAAAGAAATATCAGGTCAGCTTGGTAGAGCTGGAGTGATTTCAACCCCTCATGGCCAGATTGCAACCCCTGCCTTTATTCCAGTGGGAACAAAAGCAAGTGTTAAATCACTTGCACCAGAAGCACTAACAGATCTTGGCGCACAAGCAGTCCTTGCAAATGCATACCATCTATATCTTCAGCCTGGATCTGAGACGCTAGATCAAGCAGGTGGTCTTGGAAAATTTATGAATTGGGATAAGCCAACCTTTACAGATAGTGGCGGTTTTCAAGTTATGTCGCTGGGGGCAGGATTTAAAAAAGTGATTGATATGAGCCTTGGCTCACTGGATTCAGATGAGGCGATGGCCGAGAGTAAAGAGCGCCTCGCTCATGTTGATGATGAAGGAGTAACTTTTAAATCTCACCTAGATGGCTCTATGCATCGCTTCACACCTGAGATCTCAATGCAAGTTCAGCATCAAATAGGCGCAGATATTATTTTTGCCTTTGATGAGCTAACTACTCTGCATAACACTAGAAAATATCAAGAGCAATCACTAGAGCGCACCAGGCTCTGGGCGATTCGCTGCCTAGATGAACATAAGCGATTAACAGATCAGCGAAGTGATAAGCCTTATCAAGCTCTCTTTGGGGTGCTGCAAGGCGCTCAGTATGAAGATTTAAGAAGGAAGGCAGCTAAAGATTTATCAGAGATGAATTCCTCAGGAATCGCATTTGATGGCTTTGGGATCGGAGGCGCTTTAGATAAAGCGTCTCTGGGACAAATTGTCTCCTGGATGAGCTCTGAGCTACCTAGAGATAAACCCCGCCATTTACTAGGAATTGGAGAGCCAGCAGATCTCTTTGCTGGCGTGGAAAATGGCGCCGATACCTTCGATTGCGTTGCTCCATCAAGGGAGGCAAGAACAAGTGCGGTCTATAGTGAAAGTGGTCGCTTCAATGTTTCATCTGCTACCTATAAAAAAGACTTCTCACCAATTGATAAAGATTGCAACTGCTATACCTGCAACAACTTCTCAAGGGCCTATTTAAATCATCTCTTTAGAGCAAAAGAAATGTTAGCTTCAACTCTTGCAACTATTCATAACTTAGCATTTACGGTAAGACTAGTTGATCGAATGCGTCAAGCAATCCTTGATGAAAATTTCATAGAGTTTAAAACAGAGTTTCTTGCAAAGTATCAAGCAAAAGCCTTGGATTAACTAGAACTTACTTCAGCCTCACGCTTTTTCACATAGGCAATTACTGGATAGGTAATTGGCAGGAGCGCTACCTCAACTAAGCTCTTATAGAGATACCCAACCACTAGGTAATTTAGAAACTCATCGAAACTCAACCGACCTAGAGATGCAATCATGGTAAATATGATGGTGTCGACTAACTCTCCAACTGCAGTGGACCCAATTAATCTGGCCCATAATTTCTTCTCATTGGTAATCTTCTTGATTCTTACCAAAGTCCATGAGTTTGCTAATTGGCCGAGAAGGAAGGCGGTAATACTTGCGATCACAATCTGAGGGACAAAGCCAAGAATTGATTCAAAGGCGCCTTGATTTGGCCAATCAGATGCGGCAGGAGCAATCTGTACTAACCAGAAGGTAAGGCCAGCTAGAGCGCCAAGGCCAAAGCCGGTGTAGATAACCCGACGTGCTGCCTTAAAACCATAAACCTCAGTGAGAATATCGCCCAAGATATAGACCAGTGGAAATAAGAAAGCGCCACCATCGGTCTTTATGAAGCCAAAATCAATGAATTTCGTTGCCCCGATATTAGAGATTAACAAAAGTGCACAGAAAATTGCAGCAATTATTGGATAGAGGCTACGGTGATAGAGATTTTGGATGCTCACAACCCAATGCTATCTAATCTTTTTATCTGGGATTTCTGCTGAGAGATCACCAATTCGCTTTATGTGTTTATAGCTAAAAAAGGCAATCAAAGTAGCAATTGAGCCTCCTATGAGAAATGGGAGACGAAGTCCGCCTCTTGCAATAACTCCTCCTAGAAGAGCGCCAATTGGCATTAACCCCCAGACAATTGTTCGCCTGGCGCCATGAATACGTCCATAAAGCTCTGGTGGAATTAGTGATTGATAGAGAGACATCAACAAGATATTCCAAACTGAGATGGTAAAACCGACTAGAACGCTTACCGCTACGAAGAAGTAAGCATTTGGGGATAATCCAATGAATATGACGAGTAAAGAGGCAAAGAAGACATTTATGGCAAGCGCCTTACCGCGACCAAGATATTTAGAGACCATTGGGGCGGCAATTGATCCAGCTAGGGCCCCTATTCCTTGAATCGCTAGAACCACTCCAAAGAGCGCCGGGGATACATTTAGCTCTTTTAGGATGAAGAGCGGCGCAATCGCATTAGAGAGTGAGTAGAAAAATCCAAGCAAAGTTGTAATGACCACGATGCTAAAGATCTGCTTATCTTGATAGAGATAATTTAGCGCAAACTTGATATCCCCTTTAAGCCCTAGTTTTGCTTGCCCTGCATCTCCTTCCTTTCTTACATTTATTGCACGTTCAAACGGAAAGAGAAGAATTAAAAGACCTGCCAAGATAAATCCGGTAGTTGAGAAGAAAAAAGGAAGCGCAATAGAGACGGCATATAACAAACCACTAAGTGGCGCTCCAGCAAATTGGGAGACAATCACCTCTGATATCTGGAGCCTAGAATTTCCTCGCTCATAATTGGATTTATCCAGAATTTGAGGCAATACCGCTTGCGAGGTGGTATCAACTAAGACTTCGCAGATTCCAAAGAAGAAGACTGAGATCAGCAGTAGCCAGATATTGATGAAATCTTGAGAGACTGCAAAGGCGATAAAGAGAGCAATCACAGCTCTTAGGCTGTTTCCTATGACCAATGCCTTACGCCGATCTACTCGATCAACTAGTGCTCCGATAGGAATAGCAAAAAATAGCCATGGCAATAATCCAAGGGCAGAGAGCGCCCCAATCAAGATTGGATCTTCGGTCAGTGAAACTGCAAGAAGTGGAGCGGCAAGACGAAGAACTCCGTCAACTAGATTGGTTATAAGGCTGGCAGACCAGATTCGAGAAAAGTCATGTCCGAGCGGAACACTCTGAGTCATATGCTCGAGTTTAGACTATCGAGATAGCAACTGCCTCATTCTCTCGATCTCTGCGCTCTGTGATTCAACAATATTTTTACCAAGTAGCGC